>NZ_DVEA01000140.1:0-6597 GCF_015295965.1 Thermoleptolyngbya sp. M55_K2018_002 | reverse complement strand
CTGACTGGGGCGATCGCCAAAACGGGGTCGGGCTTGCGCTGGTTCAGTCTGCATCGTGAGCGATTGCACCGAATATAGGGCACATTGATTGCACCTGTATTCTGCTGCACTTGCCTATCGCACTTTGCGTCCTAAACTCTGCCACCGTTCGTTTCCCTGGTTTTGTCACACGTTATGCGTATGTTTCCTAACCTGATGCGATCGCTCTTGATTACAGCCATTTTCAGCTTTTTGCTGCCTGTGGTGCTGGTGGGCTGCTTACTGGTGCCGCTGCGGTTGCTGCAAGAGATTCCCAGCCTGGAAGTCATGAGTCAGGCTGGCATTTCCCCGGTGGTCGAGTTTTTGCGGGTTTTTGGCAGCGGCAATCCGCTCCACGGAATGCTGGTGATAGCGTCTGTGTCTGCCTTGGTGGGCGTTTTGTTTGATTCCTACACGCTCTATCGCCACGAAAAGCTAGGTTAAGATCCTAACCAACGCGCCAGATTGCTGACATAGCAATGAATGTCGGCGATCGCCTGGGGATTGTCTTTCATGCCCGTACCTGGCGGCTCCGCTACAAAGCTAGGACAGCCCGTACCCACGTCCCAGTTATAATCTGCCAGATGGTGAAAGGTGGACTGGGCCACGATGCGCCCCGTTTTTGATGCGCCGGTGCGCTGTCCGTCTTGCTCAACGCCTTCGGCCGCCACCACCAGGTTAAATTCGCGTCCGGTGATCTTGCTGACACCCGTGGCGATGACGCGGGCATGGCTTGTGCCATCGGGCACGCCCACGCCGCCTTCGTGCGGATGAGCGGGGAACAAGGCGATCGCGCTGCCATCGGGACGGCGCAGCAGGTCGTGCAGCGGCTCTAGCGGCGTGATCTGCTGATAGTCGCCGTTGCTGCCAGAGTGATAGTTGGGAAACGAAATCGTCTTCGTTTCGCAGTCGTCTTCGCAGCAGCGCGACTCGTCGGGGTCAAGGTTTTGTGTGTGGAAATAATGAAACCGGCCCAGCGGGGGAATCGCCACCATCGACAGCCCCATGTCTTGATGGTCGCGGGTGCTAAAGATGCCGCCGCCCTGCTGATGGAAGCGCAAGATTCCTGCCTGATCTTTGGGGCTGAGGCCGTCGCCCGTATCCAGCGCCAGCAGCCAGAGTTGGTCAAAGTCGGCGCGGCTAAGCTGGCTGAGAACAGGGTCGTCGCCGTTGGCATCAAGCTGGCGATCGCGGGCCGTCACCTCGCACAGGGGTTTGCCATTCTCGTCCGTCAGCGACCGGAGATAGCCCTCCAGCATCGAAAATCGGTCAATCGTCCAGTCATCGCCGCCCGACAGCAGCGTGGTTTGCAGCAAGATGCGAGTAGGCATTTGGAGGGAATATGGGGTTGAAGGGTTGAGAAGAACCTGGACCACCGTCAATTATCGCTTATTCGCCTTCAAAGCTGAGGATGCCGCGATCGCCATCCAGCCAGACGGGTACGCCGACGGGTAGCGCTGCATTGCTGCCGTCGTGGCCAAAGGGCAGGTCAGACACAACCGGAATGCCCAAATCACTGAGGCGATCGCTCAACACGCCCTCCACCGAAAAGCTGGGAATGTGCTGTGGTGCGTCGCACTGGCTAAAGCGACCCAACGCAATGCCGCGTACCTGCGACAGCAAACCGCTCATGCGCCACTGGGTCAGCATTCGGTCGATGCGGTAGGGTGCTTCCATCACGTCTTCCAGCGCCAGGATTACGCCATTCAGGTCGGGCTGGAGCGGCGTATGCAGCAAATGCGTCGCCACTGTCAGGTTTGCAGGCAGCAGCAGCCCCTTGGCCGTGCCGCCACCCCAGCCGTCTCCCTTCAGCGGAGACAGCGGCTTGCCCTCGACGCAATGGATTAGCCGCTCCACCGACCAGTCTGGCTCTACGCACAGCGTCGTTAGCACGGGGCCATGCACGCCGGAGATGCCCTGCTGCGCCAGCCCCCACAGCAGGCTGGTAATGTCTGAAAAGCCAATCAGCCACTTGGGTTCCGCTGTGCCCCAGTCCCATTCCTCCAGCAGGCGACTGCCGCCATAGCCGCCCCGCGCACAGAGAATCCCGCGACACTCCGGATCGTTCCAAGCATCGGCAAACTGCGATCGCCGCTCCAAATCCGTGCCTGCCAGATAGCCCCAGCGCTTGTCGATGTGGGGGGGGACTTCGACCCGATAGCCGTGCGATCGCCAAATTTCAACGCCCAGATGAAAAGCCTCCATCTCTCGCAGGGCCCCACTGGGCGTAATCACACGCAGCAAATCGCCAGGTTTGAGCGGAGCAGGAGGGAGGCAGGGACGCATTGGGTTGGCAGGGGAGGAATCTCGAATCAGTTTTCCTTCCCATCATCGCATCATCTTTTGCGCTTCTGCCTCCCCCCTTATCCCACGGTTTGCCTGACAAACTGCACGACTGCCAGGGCGATCGCCTTTCCAAGCCGCTGGCGATAGTCGGGGTTGGTCAGATTGGCAACGTCTGTTTCGCCAGTTAAATAGCCCAACTCCAGATGCACGGCGGGAATGGACGTCCGCAGGAGGGCAAAGGAGGCGGTGCGAATGCCGCGATCGCCCATTTCCAGGGTTTGCACGATATTGGTGTGAATGCTCTGGGCCAGGCGGCGGCTCTCGGCTGCGCTGGGCAGGTGATAGGTTTCCAGTCCATTGACGGCGGGGCGTGGCGGGCGGGTGGCGTTGAGATGCAGGCTGATCAGGGCGCTGGGTGCAGGTTGGGTTTGTTGCAGAATCGCAAGGCGATCGCCCAGCGACACCGTGCGATCGTCCGTGCGGGTGAGGCGGATCTGCACGCCATAGTCTTGGAGCAGTTTGGCTATGTCTAGGGCGATGGCCAGCGTCAGGTCTTTTTCCTGGACTTCGCCCACAACGACACCCGGATCAGCGCCGCCGTGCCCCGGATCGAGGATCACCATTGGCAGATCCTCCGGTCGGCCGGCGGGATGGCTGCCCGGCGGAGACGATTGCCCCACCGACGGGGCCGCTGGAGCCATTGCAGACTGCGCCGCCACCTCTGGCTCGACGATGTAGGGAGAGAAAATCGCGGGCGATCGCCCAGCCTGCACCAACGCCTGGTAGACCATCGCGGTCACTTCGGCGCGGGTGGCTTCGCGCACAGGTTCTAGGCGATTGAGGTCGGGATAGTTGACCACGAGGCGCTGGCCCGTGGCGCTGGCGACGGCGGGCTGGGCAAAGGTAGGCAGCGTGTCGCGGTCGGCATAGCGGTTCAGCAGCAGCGGATTTCCAGGCGGCAGTCCCAGCCCGTTCACCAGCGACAGCAGCACCTCGATGCGCCGCACGTTTTGGTCGGGGCGGAACTGGTTTTCGCCCACGCCCGACAGCAACTTGCCGCGATAGGCCTGCTGAATGGCGCGATAGGCCCAGTGCGTCGTGGGCACATCGGTAAACTCCAGCGCGGGCCGCCGGGGCAGCGGATTGAAGGTATTGACCAAAAGCGCAGCATACTGGGCGCGGCTCATGCCGGCCTCTGGCCGAAACGTGCCGTCGGAAAACCCGCTGACTGCGCCCTGGCTGACCAGGCCCTGGATAAAGTCTGCTGCCCAGTGGCGGGTGGTGTCTGAAAAGGCGACAGCGACTGTATCGGGAACCACGATGTAGGGCGAGGGAATGGCGCGAGCCTGGGCGGTAATCACGAGTGCCTGGTACAGAATGGCCGACACCTCGGCGCGGGTGATGTCGCTCATGGGGCGCAGCAGATCCACCTGGGGATAGTTCACAATCAGGCGCTTTTGGGTGGCGGTGGCGATGGGAATCGTGGCGTAGGTGGGAATTTGGGCGCGATCGCGGTATACGCCCAGATGCCCCGGATGCCCGCCCGTCAGCCCCAGCCCGTTGACCAGGGCCAAAATCGCCTGCACCCGCGTCAGGTTGACATTGGGGCGAAACGTACCGTCGGGAAAGCCCGCCAAAAAGCCCATTTCTACGGCACGGGCGATCGCCGCTGCGGCCCAAAAGTCTGGCGCAACATCGACAAAACTGGAGGGCGAGCGCACGGCGGGCAGGTCAAAGGTGCGCGTCAAAATCGTGGCAAACTGCGCCCGTGTCAGCGGCAAATCGGGCTTGAAGGTGCGATCGGGAAAGCCGCCAATAATGCTGCGTTCGACCAGCGCCGCGATGAAGGCCTCTGCCCAATGGCCTGATATATCGGTCAGTCCGGTTTCGGGAATCGGGACGGGGGGCAATGGCGGAGTCGGCACGGGCCGCGGCTGCGGCTGCGGCGGCGAGATGGGTCGAATCTGCTCTGCTACGGTGCTGGCAATGAACTCCAAGCCTTTGGCCGACGGCAATGCGCCCAGGTTTACGCGGGTTGGATTAATCTGGTTGCCCACGGAGGCCAAAACGGCACTGGTGCTGTTTCGCACGTCGGCTGCGCCGTTGTTTTGAAACACATTGCCGCCGGGGTCCTGGGGCTTGCCAAGGTCGGGCGCAGCGTTGCCCACGGTCACTAGGCCGTCTTCGCCGTTGCGCTCCACCACGTTATTCCGCAGCACCGGACGAGCATTGCCCGAAATCACGATGCCCACGCGGTTTTGCACCAGCCGATTGCCCACCAGCAGAGGGGCGGTGTTGTCGCTGAGGGTGATGCCCGTCGCGGTTTGCTGACAGAGGTTTCGCAGCAGTTCGCCCTTGGCGTTGCGGCTGAGGGAAATGCCGCTGACGGTGTTTTGCTGAAACAGGCAGTCGGCAATTTCAGGCAGGGCGCTGCCCGTGGCCACAATGCCCTGGCCGCAGCGGGTGAAGGTGCATTGCGCCACGCGGGCCGCTGGGTTGGCCCCGGTTGCCCCTTCCAGCCAAACGCCTGTGCCCTGGGGCTGGGGATTGATCACCGTCACGCCGCGCAGTTCGGACTTGTCCTCCAGCCGCAGCGTCACGCTTTGTCGGGCAAAGGTGGGGCTGAGGTAGTCGCCGCCGCCTTCGATGATCAGGCGATCGCCCTTCGAGGCCGGATCGCCCACCACGGTAATCCCCGCAGCAATCACCAGCGGAAAGGTTTCGCCCGTCTTGGTACTGTAGGTTCCTGCCGCAAGCTGGATTACCGTTCCTGCCGTTGCCCGCCGCAGCGCCCGCGTGATGGTGCGATAGGGAGCGGACTGGCTGCCGCTAGCGTCATCGCGACCCGTGGCAGGGTTGACGTAGAGCGCTTGAGAGAGCGCCTGAGAGAGCGGTTGAAAGGGGGAAGAAGATGCCATGTTCAAAAATCCCCCTTTGTGCGGGGGCCATGATGCCAGAGTGGAGCCGAAGGAACGGTCGGGTTTGGGCCTGATTTCAGCCTAAATCAGGCCAGTTGTGATTAGAATTTAGGGGTCGGGTGCGTCGGAGGGGGCTTGATAGGAGGTCTGAATCCAGCAAGCGTCTAGCGATTAACGGGCAGTAAACTGGCAATAGGCTGTCGTATAGGCTGGCGATTTGTTGACGATTTATCTCAGTTTATTCAAGCTATTCAAGACAAGAGTGGACGCGGATTTGAGTGAGGGAAGCCCAAAACCATGCTAATGGCGGTGGTGGTGCTTAATTTTAGCCTGGCCCTGTTTGGGTTGTATGCGGCCGGGTGGTTGTGGCGACTGGGGCGGGGGCTGCGACAGGTGGCTGATACGCTGACCCGTGCCGAGCGCCAAACCTATCGGACGTTGCAGGGCGCACCTGTGGCGATCGCCCAGGGACAGACCCACATTGAACAACTGCGGCAGCAGCTTCAGCAGGTTGGCCCCCAGGTGCAGCGGCTGCGACAGGCGATCGCCCTGGTCAGCTTAGCGCAATCCCTCTGGTTTGGCGGCCGGGGGTTTGGGGCCCGGAGACGCGCGAAAGCAAAGGCAACGCCTAAATAGGCGCGACAATCCCAGTCCTATCGGGGACGCGGCAAATCCAAGGACTGAATGGGCGTTGCCCGTTGCCCGGTTGGGTTAGTTGGGTTAGCTGCAATTCTGGATTGAGCAGTCAGACTTGGAGTAGAGTAGCGAACTGAACCGCTCAACAGGGCGACGGCAAGGCTTGGGCACCGCAGGGCTTCAGCGCAGGGCTTGAGCCAGGTTTTTAGGAGAACAGGCAGGAGTACAAAGACATGGCAGACAATCGGTCGGGTTCGGCAGGAACCTTCTTGGCAGGGGCGATCGTGGGTGTGGCAATCGGCGCGGTGACGGGGCTGCTGCTGGCTCCGCGCACTGGACGTGAGACGCGCCGCCTGCTGAAAAAATCCGCCGATGCGCTGCCCGAAATTGCCGAAGACATTTCCAGCAGTGTGCAAATTCAGGCCGATCGCCTGTCGGGGTCGGCGCTGAAAAATTGGGACGGTACGCTGTCTCGACTGAAGGAGGCGATCGCCGTCGGCATCATGCAGGCGCTCGAACCGCGCGATGCCGTGATCGCCACCTATCGCGAGCATGGCCAGGCGCTGGCCCGCGGCATCGCCATGCGTCCGCTGATGGCCGAGATGCTGGGCAAGCTCGAAGGCAACAACCCGGCCGGGTCGGTCAAGGATCGTCCTGCGGTGTCGATGATCCGGCGCGCCGAGGAGCGTGGTGACATCCGGCCCGGCGACACGCTCATCGAGGCCACCAGCGGCAACAC
>NZ_DVEA01000121.1:0-6649 GCF_015295965.1 Thermoleptolyngbya sp. M55_K2018_002 | reverse complement strand
CATCTCAAGGGCGATGGCGTATGCACGGGGACGCACTCAAAGACCTCTACGGGTTGGGGCAGATCCAGCCCGCAGATCGGACTGAGGTCGGCGACAAAGCCTATTACCTGGGTTTGTTGGAACAGCGTGGGTTTCCTGTCGCGCCAGGGCTTGTGGTGGGGGCGCGAGTGCTGCGGCGATTTCTGTCGAGCCTAGATTGGCAGGAGCCGCTGTTTGCCGATTTGCCCGATTCGTCGCTGCATGTGGATGTCGATCGGCCGCAGCAGCTCCGGGCGATCGCCCAAAAGATCCGTCAGTCCATCCTCTCCGCACCGCTCTGGGACGACTGGCTGGCGGGGGTGGAGGCGCAAGCGCAGCAGTGGCAGTCGCCGATGGTCATTTTGCGGCCGTCGCTCGGTCTGGCGGCGGGTCTGGACCCGACTTTTAGCGGGCGAATGCGGGGGCTATTGGGGGCGCAGATTTGTGAGGCAAACCGAGGGGCGATCGCCCTAGCGTTGCGGCTGGTGTGGGCAGATCTGTTTCGGGCCAAAAGCCTATTCGTCTGGCAGCGATCGCGCCTCCAGCTTCATCAACTTTATCTGGGCGTGCTGATCCAGCCGATTCAGGATGCGATCGCTGCGGGAACGGCTTGCGTGAGTCCGACAAGCTGCGAAACGCAGTCGATTTGGGGGCTGGGGGCCGCTCTAGCGTGGGGAGAACTGGCTCCCGACCGCTTTTTGTTTACCCACCCCCCTGCCCTCCACACGCCTCCAGCCAGCCAGGAACCCGCCGCAGCGGAGCCTGCCCCTCGAAACCTGCTCCTGGCGGTTCGGCAGATCCATCCCAAGCCCTATTGCTATCGGCTGTGTCAGGAGTCGTCTGCTTCTGCCCACAATGGACTGCGGAGTTCTGTTTCGGGTTTGCGGATCGAACTGTTAGAACCGTCCCAGCAGCAGCAGCCCAGCCTGAGCGAAGCGCAACTTCAGACATTGCTCGCGCTGTCGCGCCAGGTTCAGCAAACTCTCGGCAGCAGCGTCAATCTAGAGTGGACGCTGGGGCCACTTGAGTCCAGCGAACCGCCCCAGTTTCAACTGACTCAGCTCAATGTGCTGTTTCCTCGTTCGGTGGCGGCGGCTCCGGGGTCATCCGCTATCGCAACGGTTCCGGCGAATAACGCTCCGGCGACTGATGCCCCGGCGAATAATACCCCTGCGAATAATGCCCCGGCGACTGAACTATTGCCATTGCGCGGGCTGGCAGCAGCAACGGGTCAGGTTTCGGCTCAGGTCTGGGTGGTGGAGGATCTGAGCCAAGTGCCGCCAGACTTTCCAGCAGGGCAACTGCTGGTGATGTCGCATGTGCCGCCGAGGTGGCTGGGGCTGGTGCAGCGGGCGGGTGGCATTGTGACAGAGCAGGGTGGTATAACCAGTCACGGCGCAATTTTGGCGCGGGAAATAGGGATTCCGGCGGTGGTGGGCGTGGCGGGGGCGACGCAGATCCTGCGGACAGGCGAATGGGTAACGGTAGATGGCGATCGCGGCTTGGTGCATCGCCTGCGGACTGTGCCAGAGGGAGGGCAGGGGGCACTCCATCCAGAAATATCCCCAGAAATATCCCCAGGAGTATCCCCAGAAATATCCCCAGAAATATCCCTAGACAGGGTTCCAGAAATCGCCCCAGACATGGCTCCAGCGTCTAGGGTTGGCCTGGATGCTCCAGCGACCGATCCCCCGCCGCCCCGCACCCGCACGCAACTGCTGCTGGCGTTGGGGCAGGCTGCCGATCTCGATACGATCGCAGACTTGCCCAGCGAGGGGGTTGGGCTGCTGCGGGCAGAGCATCTGCTGATGCCGCTGTTGCATCAATTGGGGAGCCAGACCAGCCGCGGAAGAACGATTCCGCCGATTCCTCAAGGTGAGATAGAGATATCTGAAATATCTGAGATATCTGAGATATCCGCGAAATCGGCGATATCCGCAAACTGGACTGGCGCGTTTCCAGCAGAATTCGGCAAGGAAGCGGCAAAGGAAGTGGCAGAGGCGATCGCCCAAAGAATCCTTCCCATTGCCGCCGCCTTTGCGCCCCGCCCGGTGTTTTATCGGTCGCTCGACGTGCGATCGCAGGACTTGCTGGGTGCGTTCTCCAGTGCCCAGCCCGGTTCTCCAGAGCCAAACCCAACCCTGGGAATGCACGGTGCCTTTAGCTACAAAAACAGCCCCGCCTGGTTTGACGCGGAGCTTTTGGCGCTGCGACAGGTGCAGCAGGCTGGCTATGCCAATCTTCGACTCATTTTGCCCTTTGTGCGCGGGGTCGAAGAGGTGCGCTTTTGCCGTCAGCGGGCGCTGGCAACCGGGCTAGGGGATACCCCCGACTTTCAGCTTTGGATCATGGCAGAGGTGCCATCGGTGCTGTTCTTGCTGCCGGAGCTAGTGCAGGCAGGGGTGCAGGGCATTGCCATTGGCAGCAATGACCTAGCGCAACTGCTGCTGGCGGCCGATCGCGACCTGCCGCACCTCTCCGAGGCGTTTCCGCCGCGCCACCCTGCTGTGCAGCGTGCTATCCGGCACTTGGTTCAGACGGCTCGCCACCTCGGCATTCCCTGCACCCTCTGCGGCGAATTGCCCAGTCAGCACCTTGATCTGGTAGAAGAATGGGTGCGCTGGGGAATCACCGCGCTCTGCGTCGCGCCCGGTGCAGCCCGCAGCGTGCAATGGGCGATCGCCCGCGCCGAAACCGTCATCGCAGAACGCGAACTGCTGGGATGAGCGCGAACTGGGGCGATTAACTGGGGCGATTAACTGGGGCAATTAGAAGCTGCAAGCAGACGAGATGCAAGCAGACGGTGCAGTTAGATGCAATCTAGGTGCAATTAGAAAGTGCAGCTAGAAAGCGACGGAGTGACGGAGGCGCAAAATCGCTTCAGCAACTTGCTCTAGCCCTCCAACACTCCAATCACTCCAATCACTCCAATCACCCAACGCTACGCTTGCGCTCGACTACACTTCCTGATTTAGCTTTTCCTCATGCTTCATCACGGCCCAGAGTCCGTGAATTGCACCCGGCACAAAGCCCAGAAGCGTCAAAAGGATATTGATCAGTAGCGTGGAGCTGAAGCCATAGGTCAGATACACGCCGACGGGGGGCAGCAGAACCGATAGGAGAATGCGTACTAATTTCATAAGCCACCTACTCAATCAAGGGAAACGGGAACGTTGCTAGAGCAGTTGTATGAACCTGTGGCCCATGATTTTAGAGCCAAGTTCAAGACTTCAGAAATCTAAAGAACTTTGAACAACAGGTGCAGTGAACTGTACTTTTCCATAGTAGCGAACTATTATCTTTGGAAACGGTTCCAAAAGTAGATTTAGCGGGTAAAATCCGAACCTGAATGTTACGGAGATCACATTCATTGATTTCGTGCTTATTCGTTTCTATTTCTTTCCTATTTCTTTAGAAATGGACGAGAAGTAGAAGGTCGGTATTCTCTTATGTCAAAGGTATGTCGAAGGTCGGAAATTACCCTTTTTTGCAATTCGGCTGCGAATGATGAATGTGCTGAGTTTTACATTGTGGAGTTTTAAGTGGGGTTTTAATATTTGTCGAGATTCATCGAGCGATCGCCCAAAAAAACTCTAAACTGCTTGACTAGCAAGCTTTTCGAGTTTTGCTCGACAGGCGGAGCGCAGAGAGTTAGGAGCAATAAGCATAAATTTTGACCGCGTGTGATTTAAAACGGGTCGTATTTTCTAAATCAATTGAGTAGAGATGACCATAAAGACAGATGCTTTAGTGTGAAATTAATCGGTACTATACTGAATCTATGAGATGAAGTGACGTGAATGGAGTGAATCAAACGTTCACTAGTCAATAGTTATCTACGCCAGTTATCTGTTTAGTGATTCATCCTGTTGAACCATTGCGATCGCAGGATATATGAGATAACAAAAAGCATTAGTGAAACGACGGTTCACAGATTCGATGAAGGCTTCAAGTTGTTTTGATTCAACCTGGATGGAACTGCTATGTTGGGATACTTGTTGACGACTCTGATTACAGCCCTGAGCCTGCTGGTGGTAGACATCGTAGTGCCAGGGGTGACTTTGGCGAACTTTCCCGCTGCCCTACTCGCTGGGGTGTCGATTGGTGTGGTGAATACGCTGGTAAAGCCTGTGCTGTCGCTGCTGTCGCTGCCGATTAACTTCCTGACGCTGGGCCTATTTGGCTTTGTGGTCAACGGGTTCTGCTTCTGGCTGGCATCGCTGTTTGTGCCTGGGTTTGCGGTCAGTGGGCTGCTGGCCTTCCTGCTGGGGCCCGTGGTACTCACCTTCGCCAGCACCTTGCTAAATCGCTACTTTGCTGAGAAGGAAGCTGCTAAGACGCTGAATGCTGGCTCTACGCCTGCGGTGACGCTGGAAACGAAAGAAGTTGAGAAGGCAAGCTAGACCCAAGCTAGACTGCTGTTCTGGCAAGGGGTGAAGCGGTGAGTGGGGGCGATCGCCCTCCCTGCCTCCCCAGCTTGAGGATTCGCGATAAAGCTGAAAAGCGGGATGGTTTGAGGCGCTGTGCCTGGCCGTCCCGCTTTTCGTTCCCAAGTTTTAATTCAAGTTTTAATTCTCTAACTCGAATCGTTAAACCGTCGTCACCTGCTTCAGATGCTCCGCCAGACGGATGGCCATTGCTGCCAGCGTCAGCGTTGGGTTGGCGGCGGGCGACGAGGGAAACACCGACAGGTCGCAGGCGTAAAGATTGTCGTACCCCAGAAACTTGAGGTTGGTATCCACCACGCCATCGTTGAGCGCTACACCATCCTGTGTTTCGCCACTCATTCGCAGCGTGCCGACTTCATGGGCAACGCCGCCCAGTCCGGCGGGCTTGAGGCTGAGGTCGTTGCCCACCAGCGGCTGTCCCCCCAGCGCGGCAATCAGCTGATCTTTGAGTCGATTCATCTCGGCAAACAGTGCCCCCTCCACCGGGCAGGGCTGCATCTGCACCACAGGTCTGACGTAGGACGGCCCCAACTGCCGCACGGTATTTTGCTCCATCAGCGGCGCATCCAGCAAAAACACGATTTCGCAGAGCATGACGTTGCCCCGCTCGCGCCGATGTCGCTCCAGCAGTTCCAGGTCTACATAGCGCCCCTGGTTAAAGTCGGCCCCAAACTCCAGCACAATGTTGAACGGATTGGGCCCTTCGCGATATTGACACAGCACCTTGCTGGAAGACGTGGGGTCGTAAAGTTCTGCGGTGGCAGGCAGGACAAAATGCGTGAAGAAAATGGGATGGTCGGTAATGCCAACGCCGATTTTGCCGTTGGGGTCGCTGAGCCTGCTGAGTTGGGCGATTTTGGCGCTTTCGATCGTCCCTGCGGCAAGCACCACCTGCTTTGCCTGATAGCGGCGCTCTTGCTGAGCAATCAGGTCGTAGGCAACCACCTGCGTCACCGATGTGCCCGCCGTTTCGACCCGCACCACAGGATGGTTGAGGTTGATCGAGAGGTTTTGGTTTCCCTGGGGGCCATTGGTCAGCATCGACTCCATCAGCAAATCCGCCGTGGAGAACATGCCCGTAGGAATGGTACTGAGGTCTTGCGTGTTGGAATATTGCACCGCCATTGGCGCATCGAAGTGGTTGAATTGGTCGAGGGTCTGCTGCAAAAAGCGCTTGACCCGGCGGCGATAGGGCGTGGGGGGCAGGGGCACGCGGTTCATCAGGTCTTCGGCCTGCTGATAGCCGCCGTCTTCTAGGAACCAGCGGACGCTGCGGGGCCAGGACTCCATTTCCCAGGTGGTCATGCGCGGAATCAGCCCGCCCCAAAAGAGCGATCGCCCACCCAGGCTAAAGGCTTGCCCACCGTCGAACTGAGAGCCATAGCCGTTGGCGTAATTGGTGACTTTGAACTCGTCGTAGAGGCTCCAGACGTGCTTGTCAAACTGACCGATGCGGTGCTGGCGCGGCAGGTTGGCGGTGTGGGTGGGAAATAGGTAGCTGCCCGCCTCCAGCACCAGCACGTCCATTCCCCGGTTTGAAAGCTGATCCGCTAGGATGCCGCCGCCAATGCCAGAGCCAATCACAATCACGTCAAACAGGTGCGCCTCGTCCAGGTTGGGCGGAAAGAACATCTGCTGGACGTGCCCATTTTCCACCACCATTTCCTGAATCGGCGGAAACTGGATATCCGGCTCTTGATAGAAAAAGTTGCTGCCTGCCTGGGGCTGAATAAACCGATCGGCTCCGGTCATCCAGTAGGTGCGCTCCAGCACAAACTTGAACGTAAGACCGTTGGGATACCGGGCTTCGGGCAGTTCAAACCGCCATTCGCCGCCGTCGTAGATGCCGGGGAGATCTTTGTCCCAGCCGTCGATGTTATTTCGCAGCGTGATCAGGCGATCGGGGCGATAGTTGACGGTTCTAAAGCGGATGGTAAACATGGGGGCTTGTTTCCTCCAGAGGGATTGCGTAAAAAGGGGGCGCTAGCCAGCGACGAACCCTTTCATGCAGATCTCCAGCGCGATCGCCCCAAAATCCTGAAAGATAAGATAACTCTATGTCAAAAAGCAAAGACATTCAACCCACCCCAACTTTAGGAGATCCTCAGCACTGCACGAAAGGGCGATCGCCCTTCCCAGACCTCCCGAATATTCTTACCCCAAAAATCGTGCTGAACAGATGT
>NZ_DVEA01000026.1:0-6850 GCF_015295965.1 Thermoleptolyngbya sp. M55_K2018_002 | reverse complement strand
GTGACACGCTGACTGGCGGCACCGGGCGCGATTCCTTTGATCTCTCCACCACGCGCAGTGGCGGACTGGACACGCTGATCGACTTTCGCCCCGGAGAGGATGTGCTGCTGGTTCCCGCTGCGGAGTTTGGTCTGGCAGATCTAGCAGGGACATTGCCTACAACACTGCCTACAACCCTGCCCACAACACTCCTACGCCAGGGGACGCGGGCAGTGCGAGAGGGCGATCGCTTCATTTATGACCGCAGCACGGGCAACCTGTTCTTTGACCCCGACGGCAGCGGCAGCGCTCCCCAGGTGCAGATTGCTCAGCTACCCGCAGGCGTGGCGATCGCCGCAGCAAATATTCTGGTGTTCTAGGCTGGCGCAACTGAGGACGCTCAGGTAGAAGTTCAGGCAGACGCTCAAGTAGAAGTTCAGACAGGGGGAGATGGCGGGGGCGGCGCGTCGGCGGCGGGCGCGGGTGATTCCGCTACGGGCTGTCCCAGCAGTCCGGTTCGGACTCGCAACCACAGCCGCCCCAATAGCCCCAACAGCCCCAGGAGGAAGCCGATCGCTGCGCCAGGAAGGGCGATCGCCAGCACCGACAGCACTACCGCAATCAGGATTTCCAGCGACGTAATCAAAAAATTCGCCAGTCCGCCTGTGAAGATTGTGGTCAACTGCCGCGAAAACCCCGACAGCCCCCGCATTGCGCCCGCCGCGCCGCCCCCCGCCAAAATCGCCAAACTCCACCGCAAAAACGGGTCTAGCCCGCTCGAAAACGCCGCCGTCAGCAGCGTCCCCGCAATAATCGACGCAGGAAACGCCACCAAATCTAGCAGCGTATCCAGCCACGGCACAAAGTAGGCAATCACCTCCACCAGCACCGCCACGCCCAGCGTGAGCAGCGCTGGGAACGAGTCTACCCACTGCAAATCGGGCGCAACCGGAAAATGCCCAAACAGCGCCGCCATGCTCAGCACCAAAAACGGAACCAGCAGCCGAAAGCCCGCAGCCGCGCTGAGGCCGATGCCGATGCAGAGGTCAATGATTAGGTTCCAGTCCATGTCAGGCAAGGGGAGAGAGGGAGGCGGCGACGAGGGTTGGAGTTGGCGTTCCGTCGCCCCGCTGCTTACTTTCCGATGCTAATCTGATTGGGCGCAGGAGCGGCGTAGGCGCGGCTACGATCGCCCAGGGTGGCAAAGTCAAATTGCTGGCGACGGTCGGCGATCGCACTTCCGACGAGAGCAATCCCAGCGGAAACGGCGATCGCCACAGCAAAGCTCACCAGCAGGTCGCCTGCAAAGGGTAGACCGTTCCAGGGTGAAAAATCGGGCTTGGGGAAGAACAGGGCCCCTGCGCCAATGCCCGCGAGAGCGCTGAAAAAGGCAGTTTGCCCAGTCAGACGACGGGAATAAAGTCCCCAAATCACCGGAAACACAGCCCCAGCGCAGACCAGATCCGCCAGCAGGAACAGGTACAGCACGTCGAAGCCCCGTGCCGCAATGGCGATCGCGGGCAGCCCCACCGCCACCGTTAGCAGCCGCGAAGCCCGCAGCAGCCCGCTGGTCTGCATTTGCGGGAACAGGCGAATCAGGTCAATGGTAAACACGCTGGCAATGCCATTCAGCAGCGAAGACAGCGTACTCATGACCAGCGCCAGCGCCAGCACCAGCACCAGCACCGTGAACCAGAGGGGCAAAGAAAGCTGCTGCAACAGAGAAAAGAAGGCGCGATCGTCCGTGAAGCCCAAGCTGGCCGCCAGCAGCCCCAGCGCTCCCGCTATCATCAACAGCGGCAGCGTAATCACCGCGGACCCCAGAAACGCCTGCTGTACCGTCTTGTCGGTGCGGCTGGCGTAGACCCGCTGCCAGTTTGCCTGGTTAAACACCTCAGCAGCAACAATTGCCAGCACCAGCGTTGCGCCAAACTTGATGCCGTCCACGTTGCCCAGCGAGAGCAGCTGGGGCGCATTCAGCCGCACGGGTTGCAGCGCCGCTTCCCAGCCGCCCATTGCCGCCAGCGCTACGAGAAAGCTGACCAGTAGCAGCGGCACCATCACCGCAAACTGAATCGCGTCGGTGAAGATGGTCGCGCCCAAGCCGCCGTAGGTGGTGTAGAGAAACGTTGCGGCAATAACCACCAGCGCCGTCCAGCCGAGGGGCACGTCTGCCAGGATTTGCACCGCTTTGGCGATCGCCGTCAGTTCCGCCGCCAGGTAGATAAACATATAAAACACAATCACCCCCAGCGCCAGCAGATACATCGCATTGCCGAAGCGATACAGCACAAACTCGTTGAGGGAGTGACCCTGGGGCAAGATCCGGCGCAGGCGCGGGCCAATTTGGGTGAACAGCGCCAGGGGAGCCGCCGACCCCAGACAGTAGCCCACAATGCCCGCAATGCCGCTGCTGGCTCCTACCTGGGGCGGGCTAAACAAAATCCACACACCCAGCGCCGACGCAACGACGGTGGCAAAGGACATCCACGGGCCAAACCGATTTCGGCTGACCATGTAATCTTCCAAATTCATCGTCTGCTGGCTGGCCCGCACCAGCCCCAGCAGGGCAAACCCGCCCGCCGTTGCCAGCGTCACCAACAGCGCCACAGATTGAACCGACATGCTCAAACCCTCCTCTGGGAATTGTTCGGTAAAGTCGCTAGAGGCTGGTTTGGTCTTGGGGATTGTCGCAGCTTGTTTGCAAGCGAGTGTCGCTGAATCTAGTCCGTCCTTACAGGTTTTTGCCAGGACTTACGCAAGCCCTCGTGAATGCAACTCGGATGCTTGCGCGAATTGGCTGGACTGACGCTGAAGACGCGATCGCGAACAGTGACGTGAACAGATTGGAGGGCAGCTTGGGGTAGGGTTAGAGGGCGATCGCCCCCACCTATTTCACTTCCCTAATTTCACTCCCCTATTCTGCTAGTTCTGCCAACCCTTCGGATGTCGTCGATGCAAGCCTCGCTTCCCTCCGCTGGCATAACCCAGTCTCAGGTTCCAAGGGTGTAATCTCAGCCTGCTCTGTCTTGATTCATGTCTTGATTCAGACAGGGCAAGCACCCCTAGCTTGAGAAGCATTCTACCATTGAGCAACTGTTTCCCAGCCGCTAGAATCAAGTCACCGACTCTCAAGCCCCTCGCGCTGTTGCTCTCACTCCGGCTGCCATGCTCAAGTTCTACGACCCGCGCCTCTGTCTGCCCTCGTCCGAAGAACTGCCCGACTCCGACGAAACGCCCGTGGATAACGAACTCCAGGGCCTGATGCCCGGTTTGTTGAAAGCAATCCTGGCCCAGATCTGGGCCGATCGGCAGGACTGGTTTTTTGGCGTAGACATGGGCATCTACTACGACCCAGAGGAGCCAGCCATCGTCCCTGACGGCTTCTTGAGCCTGGGCGTAGAGCGGATTGTAGACGAAGAATTGCGCCTTAGCTATGTGCTGTGGGAGGAGCAGAACATTGTTCCAGTGCTGGTGCTGGAGGTTGTCTCGCGCAAGTATCGGGGCGAGTACAGCAGCAAAAAAGCCTTCTATGCTGAGATGGGCGTGAAATACTACGCCGTTTATTCCACGCGCCGCCGCCGCAAACCGCCGCTAGAAATCTACCGCCTGCAAGACGGTGTGTACACGCTCCAGCGCGACAATCCACTGTGGATGCCGGAAATTGGGCTGGGGCTAGGGCGCGATCGCGGTACATACCTGGGTATCACGCGGGAATGGCCGTACTGGTATTCTGAAGCGGGCGATCGCTATCCCACGCCCGAAGAACGCGCAGCCCAGGCAGAACAGCGGCTCCAAGACGCGGCCGCAGAACTCGCTGCCGAGCGCCAGCGCACCCAGAGACTCCTGGAGCAACTGCGGCAGCGCGGCATCGACCCGACGGAGCTACTGGAAGGACTGGAATAGGAGCGATCGCCCGCTAGCATTGTTCAGCTTACGGTCCTGATTTGCGAATCAGGCTCAGCGGCTGAGCCACTGCCAGTGCTGATAGTTGGGATGCAGATGGCGCGGCAAGGCAGGATGGCGGATGGAGCCTAGCTCATGGCGATCGCCCACGGTCACGGGCAGGCGATCTCGAAGTGAAGCATCAGAAGCAAGCAAACTGGAGCAGTCAGATTTTAGATTTCGCATTGCGAACCTCCTGGTAAATCAACGATCAGGAGGCACATCCAAACCTGTCACCATGCTTGAAGCAGCCAAGTATGGCCAACTTGGGCAGCAAGGGCATGTGCGAATCTTTTTTTGTGCCTTGGGGGGCAGCCGTTTCAGCGTTCAAACAGGCTGATTGGCTCTCCTCTAATCATATCGAATAAACTTTCATTTTGTAGCGTAAGATACTGAAATTTGGAACACATCCTCCCAAAGAGCTAGACCAAGAGTGGGTGGGGTTCCTATCCCAACTCAGACGGTTTTTCCCACTCTACAGCGCAGGCACAATCTCGCAGAATGAAAATGTTGAGTAAAGGACATTCCCGATGGCGTTCCCTCTGCAAAACCTCTACGACTGGTATCGCGATGTCATTCGCAATCCCAAATATCGCTGGTGGATTATCTTAGGCACGATTGCTTACATCGTCATGCCGTTCGATATCGCGCCCGATTTCATTCCTATCATTGGTCAAATTGATGACGCGATTATTATCACGCTGCTGTTCACAGAAGTTTCTCAACTGCTAATCGAGCGCGTGAAAAATAAGAAAGAAGTGGTGGATTCTGAGCAGGTTGCGTCTGCGGACACGCCTGTCGATGTGCAAGCAGTTTCCATCGACTAAGGTTTCAAGTGACCAGGGTTTCAGGTGACTGGGGTTTCAGGTGACTGGGGTTTCAGGTCACTAAGGTTTCAGAAGCCGCATCGTCTGCGTTGACCCAGTGTGTTCCTCAAAAGTGGGCGATCGCCCTTTCCCAAAGTGGCCAGTGTCGAGCCGCGCTTCGGCAATGAAGGAGTCATGGGTGGGGGTTGAGCCAAAAATTCGGACTAGAGTTGTGGCAGAGAGTCGATTCTGAACCTGGGATCGGCTCTCTGCTTGTGTTGGCAGGCTCATCTTGCTGGCTGGACTGTGAATCCCCTGCGGTCAACCCTAAGCTTTGACTACAGCAACCCTCGATAGCGGATAAACACGAGGATCACCGCCCAGGAACCCAGCGCCACCTTTAGCGCCACCAAAATATTCAGAATGGGAATCACGCCGCCGCTGACTAGGCTGCCCAGTTCGCCGTGCGGCAGTTCGAGGCCCACCAGCGTCATCACGGCTAGCACGATAAAAATCATCACCGAGACTTTTTCCCAGCGGGCGGTGTGCCAGCGCTGATAGATGCCCTGCATCAGTTCGGAAGAGGATGTGATCGCCACCAGTCCAATAGCCGTGCCGCCTGCCACGCCAGCCGCAAAGCCACCGCCGGGGCTGAGGTGTCCGCGAATCGCCAGTTCAATGCCCACCAGCGCCGCGATTGTTGCGCCCAGCCGTGCCAGCACGATGGAGGGTTCGTCTGTAAAGCGGCGAAACTTGGCCGTAGGCTTTTCGTTTGCCAGCAAAAAGTAGGCTCCCATGATGGCAATGGTGAACACTACGACTTCAAAAATGGTGTCGTAGAGCCGATTGCGAAAGATGATGCCCGTGACGGCGTTGGGCACGCCGCTATCTTGCACGATGGCTTCAACGATGGAGAAATCCAGTTCACTAGGGGCAGGCTGGGGCATCAGCAGGATTTTCAAAAAAATGGCAACGCCTGCCAGCAGATAAATCCAGATCATGGGTGCTTTGCTCCGGGAGTGGGTGGGCCAACGTAGGCGATCGCTGGGGAAGAGGGCAACTCGGCTTGCAGAATGTCGTAGATGCGGCGGAGGCGCGTGGCAGTCTGGTAAGTCGCCTTCACAGCCACATCGTGTGGGGTAGAGGGGTCGTCTGCCTCAAGCTGAGTGCAGGTGAGATGCACCTCCTTTTCGAGGAGCGCCTGCTGCAAATCTTCTGGGCTGAGGTAGGGAATTAGCTCCAGTCGCAGGTGATACTTGCCAAACGTCAGCCGGAGGTCGTTGATGAGCGACTTGAGGGGAGCGTCCGAGGGGGCTGGTGTAGATTGCCCCAAGGGCAGGCTAGCGTCCTCGGAAAGCAGGTTGAGGGCGATCGCCTCGTCCTTTAGCACGCCCAGCCGCAGCACCATCGAGGAACGCACCGCTACCGCGTAAAGCGTCACCGCCAGCATCGTGCCCACCATTGCCTCCGTCAGCGCCACATCTGCTGCGCCCAGCAGCGTGTATACCAGCGCCGCCACTGCGCCCAGGATGCCGCGAATCACCAGCGCATGGTAGGGATTCACCTGAAACACCAGCATGGCAGCGGACAAAGGCAAAAGCGCCGTAATTGCATACACGTATTCGTCGTGTGGCCCGAATATGCTGTGTGGCATCATACATCCCCCCGGTCAGTCTGCGGTTCACTGGTGATGCTGCTAAACGGCTCTACAGCCTCTCCCCAGCGTTCTTCGGCGGGCAGGTCGCTGGCGCAATAGGCTAGCACATAGCCCAGCATGGTGTTCCACAGCGCCAATGAGAAGATAGCCAGCAGCAGCAGCGGCCACTCGCGGGGAATTTTCAGCAGTAGCCCGAAGACGATGCTGAGAGATCCCAGGGTGTCGGCAATCGAGAGGCTGTGCAGTTTGTAGAGAACTGAGCGATCGCCCACCAGCGGCCAGGTTCCCCAAAACCAAAACACCAGCCCCAGCGCGATGCAGCCATAACTCAAAAGGTCTATTAAGGTATTCACAACTGGCATAGTGGTCATGGTGGGTTTCTAATCTGTTGAAAGGCGATTTTAGAGAATGTTTGAAAAGTCCTACTGTTTGTAGCAAAGCGTGCAAGATCCCCCTAAATCCC
>NZ_DVEA01000421.1:0-6954 GCF_015295965.1 Thermoleptolyngbya sp. M55_K2018_002 | reverse complement strand
CCCGCCACTGTGTCGTTAACAACCGTGTCGTTGACACTGGTGACGCTGGATTCGGATATAGACGCGCAGCTTCGACAACTCCAAACGCCACAGTGGGCTAGCCTTTCGGGGAAAGTGAATTGCTCAGGCGGCTGGTTTCTAGCAGAAAACGTAACTCTTTTATCGAGTTTTCCTGATCAGTTTGAGGAGTCTCCGTAACAGAGAGTAGAAACCTTTACACGGATGCTCTCATGCTGACTGCCAACTTATTAATCCTGTTTGTTGCGCTGCCAGCGCTCGTTAGCACTCTGGCTGATGCAAATCTAACCTCGACTTCCTTCTCTCGGTCGGTTTATAGCCAAATGGCGACGAGCACTACGCCCCCTGCTGGCGATCAGTTCCACCGAGGCAGCGGACGTTGCACGACGACTTGCTCCTGATCAGCCCTGCCTTGCTTGCCGCTAGAAACTTGAGAAGCCTCACCTGCTTATGCAACCGTTTAAGCAACCGAATCGCCCGAAAACGAAATCCTGAACACTGAATTGCCCGAAAACTAAGTATCTGAATATAGCGATATCGCATCACTCCCTGCCAACCTCTACCGCACGAGTATCTGACCAGCGCCCCAGCCAATTTCCTGATGGCTCGTGGCAAAAATTCCGCCAAAACTCGGCAAATATCCGGCAAATATCCGGCAAATGCCCGGTGAATCGCTCAGGAAACGCCTGGTATAACAGAACGAGGTTTGTTCGCCCAAACGCAGTTCGTCAAATCAGCAGTTTGTCAAATCGGCAGAAATCATTCTCCTGTGCAAAACGTTCCGATTAGCAACCGTCTATAAGCCCTGAAACTGCGGTTTCCAAGTTTACGAAGCGAAAGTTCGCCGATTTGCCCCAAAAGTTTGACCCAGGCTCAGCTGGGATTGGGCGATCGCCAGACCGTTTGACCAGACCGTTTGACCAGACCGTTTGAAGGGAGATCTGCCGCCTGTCTGATTTCACCTGTCTGATTGACGAATCTGCTGTTCGCAGGGAGACCTGTGGAGCGGCGATCGCCACCCGCTTGCAAGATTGCCTGCACGACTTGCGAACCTTGCAGCCTCCAGCCTTAGACCCGCTAAAGCTCTGTTCAGAATTTGGCGATATGGTTTAAGCTAGGGGTATTTTCGGAAGGATTGTACGTTGCCAATCGTACAGTCTGCAATCATTCTGATACTCACTCTGATACCCACTTATTGCAACGGCTCTTCCTAACAAGATGACTACTGATTTGGATCTGATCAAGCGCCTGAGTCCGAGTGCGATGGATCAGATCATGCTCTACCTGGCATTTAGCGCAATGCGGACGGGCGGACATCGCCACGGTGCATTTCTAGACGCAGCGGCCACCGCCGCCAAGTGCGCGATTTATATGACCTACCTAGAGCAGGATCAAAACCTGCGGATGACGGGGCATTTGCACCACATCGAACCCAAGCGGGTGAAGGTTATTGTCGAAGAGGTGCGTCAGGCCCTCACCGAAGGCAAGCTGCTGAAGATGCTGGGTTCTCAGGAGCCGCGCTACTTGATCCAGTTGCCCTACGTGTGGATGGAGCAGTTTCCCTGGCAGCCGGGGCGATCGCGCATTGCAGGCAGCAGCCTGACGATGGAAGAAAAGCGCCAGATCGAAGAGAAACTGCCGCCCAACCTGCCCGACGCGCAGTTGATCAACTCGTTCCAGTTCATGGACATCATCGAGTTTCTGCACGAGCGATCGCAGGAAGACCTGCCCGAAGACCGTCGCCTGCCCATGAGTGAAGCGCTGTCTGAGCATATCAAGCGCCGCCTGCTCTACTCCGGTACGGTGACGCGGGTAGATTCGCCGTGGGGAATGCCGTTCTACGCGCTCACCCGCGCCTTCTATTCGCCGGCCGACCGCGAAGAGCGCACCTACATCATGGTGGAAGACACTGCCCGCTACTTCCGCCTGATGCGCGACTGGGCGGAGTATCAGCCCCGCGTCTTGCGAGTGTTGGAAGAGTTGGACATTCCTGAAGACCGCATTGAAGACGCGCTGACCGATCTGGATCAGGTGCTACGGGAATGGGGCGATCGCTACCACAAAGAGGGCGGTGTCCCCTTCGTCGTGCAAATGGCCGTCGGCCCCAAGGACGAAGAGGAATCGTAAGGTTTCCCAACAGTTTTTCGGCGGTTTTCCGACAGTTTTCGGCGGTTTTTCAGCCGTTTTTCAGACGATAAAGTGGGGCGTTTCCCCCTGCGTTGCTTGGCGGCTCTTAGCATCGAAATACAGGTCTTCGAGGGAGATGCTGTGTAGGGCATCGCGCAGTTTGTCGTGCAGGCGATGCCAGAGCGTTAGCGTCACCCAGTCTTCGGCCTGGTCGGTGTCGGGGCTATGGCGCGGCAGCGGATCGACCTGTTCGCCGACGGCTTCTAGAATTTGCCCCAGCGAAATCTGGGCGGGCGGCCGCGCCAGTTGATAGCCGCCCTGTACACCGCGCACTGATTTCACCAATCCCGCCTGACGCAGCTCGATCAGCAGCTTTTCCAAATAGGGCGCAGGAAGCTGCTGCCGAGTGGCGATCGCCCGCACCGAGGCCGGCCCACCGCCCGGTTGTAGGGCCAGGTCTAGCAGGGCTTTGACGCTGTAGTGTCCGCGAGTGGTGAGCTTCATGCAGGGTTCATTGGGGAATCACGGTGGGGAATCATGGTGGGGAATTACGGTAGGGAATCACAGTGCTAAACGCCATTGGCAGTGGCGATCGCCGCGAAGACTAGGAACAGCGCACCACCAAGCAGAGTCAGCGTTTTTTCCGACAGGCGACCTGCAATCAGCCGGCCCCCAATGACGGCGATCGCCGCGCAGATGGCGTGCCCCAGAATTGCGCCTACCGATACCCCGATGGGATTTTTGGCCGCCGCCAGACCGATGGTGGCAATTTGCGTGCGATCGCCCCATTC
Source organism: Thermoleptolyngbya sp. M55_K2018_002 (assembly GCF_015295965.1). NCBI lineage: Bacteria > Bacillati > Cyanobacteriota > Cyanophyceae > Oculatellales > Oculatellaceae > Thermoleptolyngbya > Thermoleptolyngbya sp. M55_K2018_002. The sequence goes on along the minus strand of NZ_DVEA01000421.1, from coordinate 4,018 downwards.
TGCCAAAAACGTTAGCCCAAAGGTCTGCAAAACCACTGCCAGATTGGTCGGCCGCTTGACGAGCACCTGTTCCGACTGCGTGATGGTTTCCATCGCCTCTTCGCAGGCCTCGGCGCAGGGTTCGTCGGCCATGCGCCAGCCCTTGAGCAAAAGCTGGCTGCCAAACGCTAGGAACAGCGCAATTTCAGCGTAATGCACAACAGTAGGGGAAAACAGCGACACCACTCGCCCCATCATCACCGAAATCAGCGTCATCGCCGCCAGCGCACTCACCACGCCAATAAAGACGAGCGATCGCCGATGTCGCGTTGCCAAGATCACGCCAATGAAAAACGTCTTGTCGCCCAGTTCCGAAACCGTAATCAGCAGCAGCCCTGCCACAAACGCTTCAAACAAACTGGGCTGATATAGCTGATGTAAAAAACCTGCTCCACTCATGTTCTTGTCTCTCCTCAGGATCAGCAGCAAAACCTGAGTGGACTCGATGAGAGGCAGCGCACTCCACCAAGCCCACTCAACGTGTGGACTTAGTGAAGGTCTCACTGAATGCTTGGCAGGCGCTTTCCGCAAAAGCCAAGGGCATCACCTGAACCAGGGTCATCCCCAGTGTGTTGATTCAGGTTCCCGGAACGCGCCGGGTAGCTACTCCCCTTCAGTCAATTAGCATTATTGCATGGTTTGGCAGAAGGCTGGTGTCGCGCTGCGAATCCGCAGAAAATCGGGACAGGTGCTATGTTGCTCAGGGCGAGGAGCCGCTGTTGAATCGACTCTTTGCGGTTTGCAATGAAGAGTCAACAGGAATCAGCGGAGATTAGCAGATCTCGACCGAATTATTTCAAGCTAGGATTTCAGAACTCTATGAACTCGAACTCTATGAACTCGAACTCTATGAAATTGAGCATAACCTCGACCCTGAACCGGAAATCGACCCTAGCCTTGAACACAGGCTTGAAATTAATGCTGAGAAGCGCGATCGCCCTCGTTGGAGCGATTGGGCTGCCGCTGGATGCTCCAGCCCAGTCCCAGACAGCAACGTCCCTCGCCCTAGAGACGATTCCCGTAGGCAGCGCTTCGCGAATTGCCCAAATCAGCGAAGAGCGGGTCGGCCGCGTCAACCCGGCGCGTCCCATTCGGATTGAAATCATCAACGGCGGTCGGGCTACCATTGCCGCCGCCCTGACGCAGCCCGCCTCCGCCGAGCGGCAAATCGCCCCTAATAGCCAGACCGCCTTTGGCACCACGACAACCAGCTTTCTGCCACTGCCCATCAATCTGCTGGTCTATCCGCTGGGCACAAATATCGGGCTGAGCGTAGATGTGCTGGTGGAAGGTAACGTGATTCAAGTGATTGTCAGCGAACAGCTTTCGGACGATTCGGGCACGATTAACCTGTCGGTTGACGAAAACGGCACCGTGCTGCTGATTTAAGTCTGAGCCAATAACCGTGCTGCTATTGCGACAGTGAGTGTGTCGCGAGTGTCTGTCGCGGCTGAAGCGACGATTTAGGGGGCGATCGCTCTTCTAGTGGTCTGCAAGACCCGGCAAACTGCGGGGCCTACTGCGGGTCTTCCTGCAAGTCTTACTGCGAGTCTGGCAGTCAAACGGGCGATCGCCCCCACAATTTAGATAGAACTTACGTTAGATAGAACTTACGCAGGTGAATTAGATAGGACTTACGCAGTTGAAGGATTTTTTTGCGGCGCAGCCTACGAGAAACCCTTCAACATCCAGAAAACTGATCGCAGGTGCGTACGCCCTGTTAGAGAAAATAGGAGGGAAGAGGCGGACATAAGCCGGGTTCTGTTCTCGCACTGGCAAGCCAGCCGAGGGCAGTTATCTATCTGGGATGCCTGTCGCCAGACACCTCTAGCGGATTGGCAGATGCAGCATACACTGCACCTCGGAGCCGGTAAAAGACCAACCGTTGCTCCTTCGACCTTGCTCCCGACCGGGGTTTACCGAGCCAGCGCCTCTCGACGCTGCTGGTGCGCTCTTACCGCACCTTTGCACCCTTACCCAGGGTTTGGATTTTGGATTTTGGATTTTGGGTTGCTTCCAAGATCGCCTATCGCCAATCCTCAAGTTGCCTGGGCGGTATGTTTCTGTGGCACTATCCTCACGCTCACGCGCACTTGGCGTTACCAAGCAGGTCTGGTCTTTCGGGAGCCCGGACTTTCCTCAGATGCCACCAGAGCCGCAACTGCAACTCCTCAACATCCGCAACCGCCGTCGCCTCCTCTTCCCGATCTCCAGTCTAGTTTGCAAAATTCCCACCCTGCTCTCTGCAATGTTTTCCAAAGAAACCCTCTTTGCCCTCTCTCTCTTTCCCTACCTCGGCTTTTTGTGGTTTTTGACGAAGGCAGGCAATACGCCCCGACTGGCGCTGGTGGGGTTTTATATGACGCTGGTGTTTGTGGCGGTGACGATTCCGGCGGGGATTTATGCGGAGCGGGTGGTGGGCGAGTCGCTGGCTAATGTGGACTGGCTACACGGCAGCGCAGAGGCATTTTTGACCCTGGCGAATGTGCTGGTGGTGTTGGGCTTTCGGCAGGGCATTGTGCAGCGGCGATCGCCCAATCCGGGGCAAGATTCCTCAGCCCACGTCCCGAAATCCTAACCAAATTTTTCCGTTCGGCGGGCTTGGGGTTAGCATTAGCGAAGGGTGTTGCTTTGAAGCGTGAACGGAGCGCGATCGCCAGACTGTTCTTTGTTGCCGCACTAGACTAAACGAAACCAAACGGAACCAAACGGAACCAAACGATCTATCTTGAGCAGGAAGGCGCGGGTATTGCTGCTCATGCTTAAGCTCTATGTCTAAGGGCTTTATGTCTAAAAGCTTTATGCCTAAAGCATCTAAAAGCTGTTGGACGAGCTTTTTGGCAGTGGGGTTTCAGCCAGCAATACCAGCCGGGTCAGGGAATCGAAGAAATCTCTGGAGGCAGCGGAGTCGTTGTCTTGTTCGCTCCGTTCCGATCCGGGGGACAATGAACCATACGAGCCTCAGTGCGCTACCACCATGACTTGTTGCCTAAACCCCAAGTGTAAAAGCCCCCAGAACCCTGACGATGCGAAGGTGTGTCAGAGTTGTGGAGCCACGCTCACGCCACTCCTGCGGGGACGATATCGCCCCCAGCACCCCATCGGACAGGGTGGATTTGGCCGCACCTATCTGGCGCTGGATGAGGATCGATTGGGGACGCGCTGCGTGGTGAAGCAGTTTTCGCCGCAGGTGCAGGGCACAAAGTCGCTGGAAAAGGCGGTGCGGCTGTTTAACCAGGAGGCAGTGCGGCTGGATGAACTGGGCGAGCATCCACAAATTCCCACGCTGCTGGCCTATTTTGAGCAGGACAACTACCTCTATCTGGTGCAGCAGTTTGTCGAGGGGCAGAGCCTGCTCCAGGAAATGAGGCAGACCGGGGCGTTTGGAGAGCGCCAGATTCGAGAGGTGTTGGCGGATATTCTTCCGGTGCTGCGGTTTGTGCATCAGCGCCAGGTGATCCACCGCGACATTACGCCGACCAATATCCTGCGGCGACAGGGCGATCGCCGTCTGGTGCTGATCGACTTCGGCGTAGCCAAGCAGCTTGGCGATGCGCCCGTCGCCACGGGAACCCGCATCGGCACAGAGGGCTATGCGCCGATCGAGCAGTTTCGCAGCGGTCGCGCCTATCCCGCCAGCGACCTCTACAGCCTGGGGGCGACCTGCCTTCACCTGATGACGCAGGTGCGGCCAGACAATCTTTATGACCCGCTGGAGGGTCGCTGGACTTGGCGAGAATACCTGGCAGAAAAGGGCACGCTGGTCAGCGATCAACTGGCGCACATGCTCAACCAAATGCTGAAGGATCTGGTGTCGGAGCGCTACCAGTCGGCCGATGAGGTGATGCGCGATTTGAATGCCGACTATTTCCTGCCGACGAGCCGACCAGGGCGATCGCCCGCTCCTCAGCCTGCTCCCCAGCCCTCTGCCGCTCCGTCACCCCGTGCGGCAGCTTCACCCCAGGCGACTGCCCCCCAG
>NZ_DVEA01000157.1:0-7022 GCF_015295965.1 Thermoleptolyngbya sp. M55_K2018_002 | reverse complement strand
GGCTTCGGCCAGCGGCGGGCGGCTGGTGAACCAGTCTGCATTGGCCCAGGCGGTCATGATTTGCTGGGCTGATTCGTTGCCGCTTTCCGCTAGTTCCTGAATGTCATGAAACGCATCGTAGATCAGCAGCGTCTTGCTGAGGGCGGCAGTGGCGGTGGCAACGACCTCTGCATTGGGCGAGTGCAGCAGGTCGATGAGCGATCGCACGTTGTAGCCCCCCATCATCGTGCCCAGCAGTTCCGTGGCGTATTGGGGCGAGATCAGCGGGCTGGTGGCTTCTCCCTTGGCGATCGCCGTTAGAAATCCCGCCTTCACGTAGGCCGCCTGATCAACCCCCGGCGGAATGCGATCGCGCAGCAAACTCACCAAAAATTCTTCTTCACCCGCCGGTGGATGCTTCAGCAGTTCGCACAATTCGGACGTTTGCTCAGCAGACAGCGGCAGCGGCGGAATCCCCAGCGCTGCTCGCTCTGCGACATGGTTACGATAGGCTTCCAGCATGATTAATTCTTGCTCCCAAACACCAGCGAAAGGGCGTGAATGATGTTAAACCGATGTTGAACAGATTTCAAGCGAACCGATTTCAAGCGAACCGATTTCAAGCGAACTAATTTCAGGCGCACTAATTTCAAGAGCAACATCTTATCTCTACGCTAACGTGGCGAGAGTTATTAGTGAGCAGTTTGAAGATAGGGTCTAAAGGAACAGGTCAGGCCCTCATTCTCCCTCACTGCAAATTCACCACAAACTCTTCGCCTGCTATCGAAACGCGATCGCCCTTTACCAGTTTCCGTCCGCGCCGGGTTTCCACTGCCCCGTTCACGCTAACTTCGCCAATCTGAATCAGCACCTTGGCTTCGCCGCCCGTGGGCACTGCCTGTACCCATTTCAGAAACTGATCGAGCCGGATGGTTTCGGGAGGAGGATTGTCCATAAGAAGAGGAAGAAGAGAAAGTTAAAAAAAGTCTGGGGGATATCCCTTTTGGATTTTAGATTGCCGATTTTGGTAAGAGACTCTGTTGTGCGGCATAGCAACCAGAACGAATAGCAACCGGAATACCGTGAAAAGCTCGCTACACCTGAGACACTACACCTGAGACTCTACGAGAGTCCCTCCCGTCATCATCGCTGATCCACTCGTTTTACTGCACTCTCGGTTTCCTCGTTTTGCGCCGATGAATATCGACATCACCACTCCTGCAATCCTGTTTCCCACGATTTCGCTGCTGCTGCTGGCCTACACCAACCGCTTTGTGGCGCTGGCCAGCATTATCCGCAACCTGCACGCCAGCCACCAGAGCAAGCCTGATCCGATGCTGCGGCAGGAAATCGCCAGTCTGCGCTACCGCATCAAGCTGATTCGCAATATGCAGGCGTGGGGGGCAGCGAGTTTGCTGTTCAGCGTGATTTGCATTCTGCTGCTGTTTCTGGGGTTTGAAACGGCGGGCCGGTGGATGTTTGCCGTCAGCCTGGTGATGATGCTGATCTCACTGGCGCTGTCGCTGCGGGAAATCCAGCTTTCGGTCGTCGCCCTCGATCTGCACCTGCGGGATGTAGAACAGGAGCGAGAACGAGGGCGATCGCCCGACTATTTTTAGGTGCGGATCAAACGTGACGGGTTCTGCAAAGTGATAGCTGAACCGCGCTGCTTTTAGCTCGGTTAATGCCATCCAGTGCGGATTAAACGTGGCGGGCTCTGCAAAGTGATAGGGTGATGGAGTATTGGAGTAATGCACGCCACTCGTCACCCCGTCACTCCATCACTCGCTCCGATAGACGGGCCGCTTGAACCGCAGCCCCACGCTACGGCGTGGTCGTCAGCACCTTATCTTCCGCCGAAACCGCTTCCGGGCTATTGGCTTCCGACGGGGGAACCGCCTGCCAAAACTGGGGCAGATAGGTCGCCCAGTTGGCCAGGATGTGCTGGGCCTTGGCGCTGCCCGTGCGATCGGCGTGGGCCGCAATCAGGTCTTTCAACTGCTGTTCGCCGACGGGGCTGGTGACGCGCTGGATTTTGATAATCTCCGGGTTCACTTTGCTGGGGAAGCTGCCGTCTTCGTCCAGGAAGTAGGCCAGTCCGCCCGTCATGCCCGCGCCGACGTTGCGCCCGACCCTGCCCAGCACGACGATCACGCCGCCCGTCATGTATTCACAGCAGTGGTCGCCTGCGCCTTCGATGACGGCACGACCGAGGGAATTCCGCACCGCAAAGCGCTCGCCCGCCTGTCCACTGGCAAACAGGGTGCCGCCTGTTGCCCCATAGAGGCAGGTATTGCCGACGATCACGTTGCTGGCCGGGTCGAAGCTGGCCGCCGTCGCCGGCTGGATGATAATCTCGCCGCCGTGCATCCCCTTGCCCACATAGTCGTTGGCTTCGCCTTCCAGCTTCAGCGTCATGCCGGGGAGGTTGAACGCGCCAAAGCTCTGGCCCACACTGCCCCGAAACTCCAGCGTCAGGTGTCCGGCAAAGCCCGTGTCGCCATACTGCCGGGCGATCGCCCCCGCCACTCGCGCCCCCACGCTGCGATCCGTGTTGACCACGCCGACAGACTTAGTAAGAGTGGTTTGATTTTGAATCGCCGCCTGGACTGCGGGATCGGACAGAATTTCGTCGTCCAGCACGGGGCCGTTGCTGTGAACCGTCTCGTGAACCAGCCAACTGCGGTCTTCGCGAGTATCGGGCAGATTAATCAGGCAGGACAGATCCAGCGCCTTGGTCTTGGTCAGCGATACACCGTCGCGCACCTTCAGCAGGTCGGCGCGGCCGATGATCTCGTTAAGGGAGCGGTAGCCCAGCCGGGCCAGGAGCGATCGCGCTTCTTCGGCGATGAAATAGAAGAAGTTGACGACGTGTTCTGGCGTGCCGGGGAAGCGCTTCCGCAGTTCCTCTTTCTGGCTAGCCACGCCAACGGGACAGTTGTTGGTATGGCAAATCCGCGCCATGATGCAGCCTTCGGCAATCATAGCGATGGAGCCAAAGCCAAACTCTTCGCCGCCCATCAGCGCCGCCATCACCACGTCCCAGCCCGTCTTGATGCCGCCATCGACGCGCAGCAGCACGCGATCGCGCAGTTTGTTTTCCATCAGCACGCGATGCACCTCAGTCAGCCCCAGTTCCCACGGGCTACCTGCGTGTTTGATGGAACTCAGCGGCGATGCGCCCGTGCCGCCGTCGTGGCCGGAGATTTGGATAATGTCGGCGTTCGCCTTGGCCACGCCCGCCGCCACCGTGCCAATGCCCACTTCCGACACCAGCTTCACCGACACCTGCGCCTGGGGATTGATTTGGTGCAGGTCGAAAATCAGTTGCTCTAGGTCTTCGATGGAATAGATGTCGTGGTGGGGCGGCGGCGAAATCAGCGTCACACCGGGCTTCGAGCGGCGCAGCATGGCAATGTAGGGGCTGACCTTGGGGCCCGGAAGTTGGCCGCCTTCACCGGGCTTGGCCCCTTGCGCCATCTTGATTTCAAGCTGACGGGCGCTCATCAGATACTCCGGCGTAACCCCAAATCGGCCAGAGGCGATTTGCTTGATCGCAGAGGCAGCGCGATCGCCATTCTTCAGTCCCCGCAGGTGGGGCAGCGTGGGCGATAGCCCGTCGCCGTCTACATCGTCCAGCACCTTGTAGCGCACGGGATCTTCGCCGCCCTCGCCAGAATTGGACTTGCCGCCGATGCGGTTCATGGCGATCGCCAGCGTTTCGTGCGCCTCCCGCGACAGCGCCCCCAGGGACATACCGCCCGTGCAGAAGCGCTTGACAATTTCAGAAACGGGTTCCACTTCGTCGAGCGGAATCGAGGGGCGATCGCTCTTAAAGTCCAGCAGATCGCGCAGCGCCGTCAGCGGCCGCTCTTCTAGATACTTCTGGTACAGTTCATAGTGGTCGTAGTTCTTAGACTCCACCGCCTTGTGCAGGTGCTTCGCCATTTCGGGGCTATTCATGTGATATTCGCCGCCAGGACGATATTGCACAAAGCCCATGTTTTCCAGCTTCTTGACCGATAGCTCTGGAAAGGCGCGACTGTGGAAGGACAGCACCTCGTTCGCCAAATCTGCCATGCTCAGCCCACCCAGCCGCGAGGCCGTGCCATAGAAGCCCAGGTGCAGCAGGTCGCCGCCGATGCCAATCGCCTCAAAAATCTGCGCCCCGTGGTAGCTAGAGAGCAGGGAAATCCCCATCTTGGAGAGAATCTTCAGCAGGCCCGACTCGACCGATTTGCGATAGTTTTGCTGGGCTTTTTCGATGGTGATCGCGTCGAGTTTGCCCCGCTCCATCAGGCTTTGGGTCTTGGGGTCGGCGTGCCAGTGGCGCACCGTTTCAAATGCCAGGTAGGGACATACGGCGCTGGCTCCATAGCCAATCAAACAGGCAAAGTGGTGGGTACTCCAGCACTGGGCCGTGTCCACAATCAGCGAGGCCCGCATCCGCAAGCCCTGGCGGATCAGATGATGATGCACTGCGCCCACGGCCAGCAGCGGCGGGATATAGCTGGTGTTGGCGCTGAGGGTGGTGAGGGAACCGTCAGACGAGAGGCGATCGCTCAAAATCAGCACCGCCTTGCCCGACCGCACGGCTGCCGTTGCCTGCTGACAGAGGTCATTCACCGCCTGTTGCAGCCCGTCGGGCCCAGCAGAAATGCTGAATAGGGTAGACAGACTGGCGGTTTCAAACTCTGAGTTGCGGATAAAGTCTAGCTCCGCGTTGTTCAACACAGGCGACTTGAGGCTGAGCAGATGGGCGTATTCTGGTTTTTCATCCAGCAGGTTGCCGCGTGCGCCCAGTTCCATCGCCAGGGACATCACTAGCTTTTCGCGCAGCGGGTCGATGGGCGGGTTTGTCACCTGGGCAAAGCGCTGCTTGAAATAGTCGTAGAGCAGGTGCGGCTTTTCAGACAGCACTGCCAGGGGAATGTCGTCGCCCATGCAGAAGGTCGGCTCGCTGCCCTTTTGCGCCATGTCCTGAATCACCATCTCTACGTCTTCGGAGGTGTAGCCGAAAGCAGTCTGGTGGCGCAGCAGGGCAACGCTGTCCAGGTAGGATTCGGTGGTGAAAGGCTGCGGCTCCAGTTCGCGGCGGTTTTGCTTAAGCCACTCGCCGTAGGGCTGGGCCTGGGCAACGCGCTGCTTGATGTCCCAGTTTTTCAGAATTTCGTGGGATTGCAGGTCAACGGCGATCGCCTGTCCGGGGCCCAGCCGTCCTTTTTCTACAATTTCCGCCTCTGGCAATTCCACTACCCCCGCTTCTGATGCCACGACGATATAGCCATCGCGGGTAATCGCATAGCGGGCAGGTCGCAAGCCGTTTCGATCCAGCGACGCGCCGACTTTCTTGCCATCGCCAAACACCAGCAGCGCCGGGCCGTCCCACGGCTCCTGAATGCCGCTGTAGTATTCGTAAAAGTCCACAATTTCAGGGTGATCGGCCAGATCCGGCTGGTTGTTGTAGGCCTCTGGAACCATCATCATCAGCGCCGCCAACGGATCGCGCCCAGAGCGCACCAGCAACTCCATCACGTTATCTAAGTTGGCGGAGTCGCTGTTTTCTGGGCGGACGGTGGGCTTCAGGTCTTCGAGGCGATCGCCCCAAATCGGATGACTGAGATCCGCCTCCCGCGCCATCATCCAGTTGATATTGCCCAGCAGCGTATTGATTTCGCCGTTGTGGGCCAGCAGGCGCATCGGCTGAGCCAGCGGCCATTTCGGCATGGTATTGGTGCTAAAGCGGCGATGGTATGTAGCAAACGCACTGGTATAGAGTGGGTTTTGTAGATCCAGATAAAACTCGCCCAGCACGGCCGATCGCACCATGCCTTTGTAAACAACCGTGCGGTTCGAGAAAGAGCAGACGTAGAAGTCCTTAAGCGCTTCGGCATACTCGCCCTGATAATCCGCCAGAACGGACAAAATACGCTTGCGGGCCCAGTAGAGGTCGCGCTCCAAGTCGTCACCAGAGTCGGCCGATTGCACCAGCACTTGCTCGATTTGCGGCTGGTTTTCTCGTGCCTGGACACCCAGCACGCTTGGCTGGACGGGCACTTTGCGCCAGCCGAGGATCTTCAATCCGCACTCCGTCCAAACTTGGGTGGCCAGGTCGCGGGCGATCGCCGCTGCGGCCTCAGACTGCGGCAAAAACACCATCCCCAGCCCAAAATTCTCCGCAGCAGGCAAGGGGACTCCTTCCGACTGACACCACTCACCAATCAGCGCCCAGGGAATTGCCGTCATCAGCCCTGCACCGTCGCCAGAATCGCGGTCTGCGCTACAGCCCCCCCGATGCTCCATGCAAGACAGCGCCACCAGTGCCTTCTGCACCAGGTCATGGCTTGCTCTACCTTGAGAATCGGCGATAAACCCGACCCCACAAGCGTCGCGCTCTTCCACCAGCCACCGCTGTCCCGCATAGCCCGTGGTTCCCTGCCCCATCCATTCGTTTTGGTTCACGCCCATTCCACCCATAGCAACTTTCAACGAAAAGACCTGTTTTGTAATAACCCTGAAATAACCCTAGACCAAACCCGATCTCCAAACTGCTTTAGGCTCTGGGGTAGTGAACTGGTGAGCGTTTCAACCCGCCCGCCCAAGCAACACTAACCTGCCCCCATCTCCAGCAATCCGAGCCAGCGCCTATTTCTTCTATCTCACCTCAGACGGTCTGCGCTGCACTAACCCGTACAGGGGCAACTGCTAAAGCCCTCCGCCCAAAGGATCGCAACCGCCTCCAGCTACTCCACTCTAGGATTGGATTTCTTTCTGGAGAGACGCATACGTAACACTATGCCCAGGTTTTGATCCAACTTTTGAGAGAGGGCACTCTGAGAAACTGGCGCGGTGTCAAATAAAGGGCGATCGCCAGCGCCCCCCTGCCGTTTCAGTTTGGAATATCTACCTATCAGGATAGAGTATGAATTCTAGGTGAAGCGATGCGGATTTTGCAACTGAAATCCCCCGTGCCTTTCAGAAAGGCACATTAGAGGATGTTTGAAAAGTCCTACTGTTTGTAGCAAAGCGTGCAAGATCCCCCT
>NZ_DVEA01000091.1:0-7024 GCF_015295965.1 Thermoleptolyngbya sp. M55_K2018_002 | reverse complement strand
TTTTTTGGACGAATTGGCCATCGAAAGGGAGCGTTTGATCTGGTTAAAGCACTATCACTACTCCCTAGAGAATATCATTCCCAGGTACGGCTAGTAATGGCTGGCGATGGTGAATTAGAGCGTTTAGAAGAGCTGGTTCAAGATTTTGAACTCCAAGATGTTGTCTCTATTATGAGTTGGATTAGTCCAGCCCAACGAGAAGCTCTGTCGCGAGAAGCCAGCGTTTTTATACTGCCTTCCTATAACGAGGGCTTGCCGATGGCTCTGCTGGAGGCGATGAGTTGGGGTCTGGCTGTCATTACAACTCCTGTAGGTGGCATTCCAAGTGTGATTCAACATAAGAGAAACGGTCTTTTGGTTGATCCGGGTGATGTCTATCAAATTGCAGACTCGATCAAGTTGTTAATAGACGACTGCAATCTAAGGCATGAGCTAGGTAGGGCAGCATACACAAGCGTTTTACCCTTTGGCTCTAATAAGTATTGGCAATCGCTGACACATGTTTATACTTCCACGCTGTTTGAATCATAGGTTTTGCTCATTGAAGATGTGTTTTGGTGGCAAGTTTCTGAAAGGCACTTTATAGTTTTTATACTAGTTTTCTGCCAGTTCTGACTTAGTTAAACCTGTCGAATTGACCAATTCGGAGATGCAATGAGAGTTAATATCTGTGGTGTTGGAGTTGATGATTACTCCTTTGACGAAGTGGTGAATCGGATTGTGCATCACGCCCTCACATCCACAACACCGGAATATGTGGTGACTCCAAACGCACACCACATTATGATGTTGCAGCACGATCGCCTATTTCGAGAGATTTATCATCATTCGTTTCTTTCAGTTCCAGATGGTGTCCCGCTGCTTTGGGCTGCTCACTTCTTGGGAACACCGCTTAATGGGCGCGTCAATGGAACCGATCTGTTTGAAGAATTATGCGCGGTTGCTGCACAAAAGGGACTTAGAGTTTTCTTGCTGGGGGGGCGTCCCGGTGCGGCAGATCGTGCTAAGGCAGTGTTGCAAGCGCGTCATCCTTCTTTAGATATTGTGGGTACACACTGCCCGCCGTACGGATTTGAGCGTGATCCTGATGAACTCGCGCTGATCCAGTCGAAAGTGCGTGCTGGTGCTCCCCATTTACTCTTCGTAGGTTTGGGAGCACCCAAGCAGGAAAAGTGGATGTACGCCCATTACAAGGCGCTGGGGGTGCCCATTTCTTTGGGGATCGGCGTGAGTTTTGAACTGGTAGCAGATATGGTCAGACGTGCCCCGGTGCCTATGCAAAAGCTGGGCATGGAATGGCTATTTCGGTTGCTAATGGAGCCAAAGCGTTTGTGGCAGCGCTATATTCTCGGCAACCCATATTTTGTTTGGCTTGTGTTGCGGCAGCGGTTAGGGATTGCGTCGTTTCGTTTGGAGTAAGTCCCTATGTCTCAAGTTAAGACTTTATCTCGTCGGGATTGCCTTCTGTTTGGGCTAGGAACCGTTGTAGGTATAGGCCTGCATTCTGCTAAAGAAGCGATGTCTCAGTCACTTCTCGTGTCAGAACTTTCCCGATCAAGGTCGATAACTCCTGAAATGGCGATCGCCCTCGAATCCGAAACACAGTCGCTCAAGCAGCGGGCTGCTGCCAAGGGATTGTTCTTTGGGGCAGCAGCACGTCATCGGGATCTACTCAGCAGTCAGTCGTTGGCAAATTCTTATATCCGCGAGTGCAGTGTTCTTGTTCCTGAATGGGAACTGAAATGGGCCGCTGGAGATCTACCGCTGCGCCCCAACCTAGATCGGTTTGACTTTACTCGGAGTGACGAGATGCTCAGGTTTGCCAGAGCAAACGGGCTAAGTCTGCGCGGACATGCCCTAGTCTGGCACTTGTCTAACCCGAGATGGCTGAGGGAAACCCTGAACCCAAGCAACGCTGAGCAACTGCTGACTTCTCATATCCGCACAGTCGCAGCACATTTTGCAGGTCAGATTCATTCCTGGGATGTGGTGAATGAAGCAATTGAAGTTCCTGATGGACGCTCCGATGGGCTAAGGAATAGTTTGTGGCTAGAGTCTTTGGGGGAAGCCTATATCGACTTGGCATTTCGGCTTACTGCTCAGGTAGACTCCCGGGCGCTTCGGGTCTACAATGACTACGGATTGCAGTATGCTACGTCGAGTCATGAGTCAAAGCGTAAAGCGGCGCTAAAGCTAATGGAACGGCTGATAGTAAGCGGAACGCCTGTGCAAGCTTTTGGAATTCAGTCACACCTACGGGCAGGCGAAACCCGCTTTGATGCTGAGCGATTGAGACGGTTTTTGAAGGATCTGGCCGACCTGGGGCTAAAAATCCTGATCACTGAGTTAGACGTGAGCGATCAGAATGTTCCGGCTAATCCGTCAGTTCGCGATCGTCTCGTGGCCGATGCCTATCGGGAGTATCTAGATGTTGTGCTGGACGAGCCTGCTGTCATTGGTGTAGTGACTTGGGGGCTGAGCGATCGCCATACGTGGCTCTCTGGCGATAAGCCCCGCGAAGACGGGCTACCTGTCCGTCCTCTGCCGCTGGACGAAAACCTGGAGCGCAAGCCTGCATGGTGGGCGATCGCCCAAGCCTTTGATAACGCTCCCCTTCGCTAGATCCTGCCCGCTACTAGCGAGGTATCTCGCAGCGAGGCACTTCATAGTTACTTCATAGCTATCGGTGACATAGCTATCGGTGACGAACATAGCTATCGGTGACGAATATACTCGTACACGCCCAAGTAGGCCTCGCCTGGATCTTTCCACGAGTAATCATAGGCCATGCCTTGCAGGACGAGCTTCTCGAACTCTTCAGGATAATAGCGCCATAGCCCGATCGCCCGATCCATCGCCGACTCTAGCGCCTGAAAATCGGTATGTTGAAAAACGTAGCCGTTGCGCTTTTCGGGCGGGTGGTTTTCGTCATAGTCCCGGTCAAACACGGTGTTCACCAACCCACCCACGCCGCGCACAATGGGAACCGTGCCGTACTTCAGACCAATCATCTGGGTCAGCCCACAGGGTTCAAAGTTGCTGGGAACGACAATCATGTCTGCCCCTGCGTAGATGAGGTGAGAGAGTTCTTCGTTAAAGCCAAGCTCTAGGTGAGCGTCTGGATTGCTGTAGAGAAAGTTCTTTTCGTGCCAGAACCAGTCGTTGATACCGCGCTCGGTGGCAGATCCCAGCAGCACAAACTGGACACCCCGCAGCAGCGCATGATAAATCGCATGGTGAACCAGATGCACGCCCTTTTGCTCATCCAGCCGACCGATGTAGCAGATGAGGGGCTTTTCGGGGTCATGGCGCAAACCCAGGCGATCGCGCAGTGCTTTTTTATTCTTAACCTTGTTCTCTAGGGTTTCGGCGGTATATTTTGCCGGAATGTATTTGTCAATTTCTGGGTTCCAAATGTCGTAATCAACACCGTTGAGGATGCCACTGAACTTGTAGCTGTGGGTGTGCAGCGTGTGCCCCAGACCATAGCCCTCGCTGCCATAGTGGGCTTCCCAGGCATGGTGAGGCGAAACCGTGTTGACATGATTGGCGTAGACGATGCCACCCTTCATGAAGTTGAGGACGAAAGGATTGAAGTTATCTTGCAGGCGATCGTACTGAAAGTAATATTCCTCGTTGTTTAGTCCCGTCGCCCAAAGGATATCTACGCCGCCGATGCCCTGGTGCTTAAAGTTGTGGATGGTGAACAGCACGCGCTGATTGGCCATGCCGTGCCATTTGTAAATCTCATACAGCATGACGGGCACTAGCCCAGTCTGCCAGTCGTGACAGTGAATCACGTCGGGGCGCTTGTTGGTGCGAAGCAGAAATTCCAGCGCTGCCTTGCTAAAGAAAGCAAAGCGCATGTTGTCATCCGATGCGCCGTAGTAAATACCCCGGTTGAAAAAATTATCCTGGGATTTGGGCTGAATGAAGAAGCAGAGACGACCATGCACCCAGCCGCAAAACACGTCGCACTTGATCGCTGCGCCATACCAGGGCACTGACAAATCTCGATAGGCTTCGTGCAGCCCCCAGATGTGGTCGTACCTCATGCAGTCATACATGGGCAGGATGATTTCGACCGTGTTGCCGCGAATCTCTAGCTCCCGGCTCAGCCCGTAGACCACATCGCCCAGTCCCCCAGCTTTAATCACTGGCGCACACTCAGAGGCAACTTGCACAATATACATGGACGGCTCCTTGCTGAAGGGAAACTGGCTAATGGCTACATTGAATGCTGGCTGGATGCCCCTCAGAAACACTCTGAGAGACGCTCTAAAAAGTACTTTGAAGGCACTTTCTGAAGAGATACATCGAGAGAGGGCAGCTTAGCTGACGCTTCACATGCGATGCTTCACAAAAGTATAAAACCATATTTTGGGGGACTCGTGGGTAGTCTGGGGCGATCGCCCTCAAGAGATTTTCCCAAAGCCAGACTCGACCGTCAGCCTGACTTCTCTTTTTGAGCAGAGTCCTGCCAGAAACCCTTTGATCGCTCTTGTGACCAAGACTTTTGTAATGTAGGTGTAATTGGTAAGTAATGTAGGTGTAGTGCAGGGCTGATGCCGTCAGACGCACTCTCGCCCATCAGGAATGGAGCGGAGGAGATAGACTACAGACGAGCAGCAGTAGCCCGAACAGATCGGCATTCATGTTGGGCAAAGCGCGGCGAGACGATCGGGGACAGGCCGCCCGTTCCAAATCTTGCTCAGCGGCATGGGCTAGCTCAGTGGCCACGCGAGCAGCATAGGGGCGAATAAACGACCAGATCAGCGGCGACAGCCAGCCCTTAAGCGTGACAGAGTAGGACACTCGCGTACCGCAGAGCGTAGACTCAACGCGATAGGTGACTCGCTCCTCTATCCCCGGCAGCGCCAGGATGCGGACGCTCAGCAGCTCGCGGGGCGACACCCGCTCAACAAAAATCCGAATCGGAATCGGCAAAAACAGGCGCGAAACCGCCTGATAAATCAGTCCTGGCTTGGGGATGAGTCCTTTGGGAACGTTGGTGCGGGCAATTAGCGGATGCCAAGAAACGTCAGCCAGGTTAATGACTCGCTGCCAGAGGGCATCCACCGAAGCAGAGCTAATGGCCTGATAGGTTTCCACAAGGGGCTGCACCCATTCTTCCGCACCACGGCGTGAATGCCGACCCCAAAAATCCAACATTTTTCGTCTCCTCGAACACCGAGTCGTTGATCAAATCAAACCAATTTTCGGACTAAATTTTGACCTCATCTAGGGGCTTGCTCCGCGCTAAGCCAGCCTCTAAAAATTTACGAATTCAACGAGGCTCCGGTTTTATCCGCCATTTTTAGTTTTATACCAGGGTTTATCCATCGCTTTATGTAGTCCTGATCCATTCTAAAGGTCTGCTCTTCGTTTCGTTTGTTAAGCCTGGTTTACAAAAAAGCTGGGAGAGCATTCCGCTTGGTCGCAAACCGTCCAATAGGACTCTCACGGGACTCTAAAGGCGGCCCTGGGGCAAAAAATGGCGTATTGGGGCGTATTGACCAGTTCAGCAGCAGATCAGCAGGAGATCATTGCCAGCAGAAACCCGCCAGCAACCCATCAGCGCTAGAGTTAAATAGGAGACGCTCAATTTCACGAATAGCAATGCAGCAGGCTGGTCGGAAAGGCACGCAGGAATGGCTTCAAAGGGCCCATTGGTTAGAGATACTCTGGTTAGCGATACTCCGACCCGTCGCAAGTCGGTGGCGGGTGGCCGGGTGGGTGGTGATTGGATGCTGGATTGGGGCGATCGCGCTGCTGCCGCAAGGGGCGATCGCCGGGCCTGTTGATCCCTATGTGGCGCGGTTTCTGGATGCTTCCGAGCCGGTGGAACTGCCGCTCGATGCAGACACGACCCGACCGTTCTCGGCGATCGACCTAACCGCAGGCAAGCGCCTGTTTGAAGAAAACTGCAAAAACTGTCATGTCGGCGGTTCGACCCTGCCCAACCCGACCGTGCCGCTGTCTCTTGCGGCGCTGAAGGGCGCAACCCCGCCCCGCGATACCATTAATCGCCTGGTTGCCTTTCTGCGGGCCCCTACAACCTACGACGGCTCCGAAGAGGCGCTGGAGTGTCGTCGCGTTTCGGAGGACTGGATGAACCAGACGCAGGTCGAAAACCTATCCGCCTTCATTCTGCGATCGGCTCAGAAAGCACCTGGCTGGGGCACGGCTGATTTCTAGCCGACTCCTAAACGCTGCTCTAGGGTTCGACCAGACAAGCTGACTGTCTGACGGAAATGGGCGAAAGCTTAGAGGCTAGCCTGTTGCCACGCGCCATTACCGTGTATTAAATGAGCGTACTAAACGAGCATGGAGGGATTCGAACCCCCGACCCTCAGAACCGGAATCTGATGCTCTATCCACTGAGCTACATGCCCTCGGCTTCCTGGCGAACGCTTAAGCAGACTCCTAAAGCAGACTCTCAGAGTAGTAAACTTTAGAGCGATCGCCAATCACCACTCAGAGAGTATAGCACTTTAAACCTGGAACTGGAGACATGCCCTACAAGCTGCTGTTTGTTTGCCTTGGCAACATCTGTCGATCGCCCTCTGCGGAAAACATTATGAACCTGCTGATCCGACAAAACGGGCTGGACGGGCAGATTATTTGCGACTCGGCGGGCACGGGCGCATGGCACGTCGGCAACCCGCCCGATCGCCGCATGAACGCCGCTGCTCAGGCGAAGCTGGGCATTACGCTAGAGGGAACCGCCCGCCAGTTTCATCCCGACGATTTTGAGGAATTTGACCTGATCCTGGCAATGGACAAAGAGAATTACGAAAATATTCTGCGCCTCGACCGCAGCGGGCAATATCGCCACAAGGTCAAGCTGATGTGCGACTATTGCCAAACCTATGGCGATCGCGAAGTGCCCGACCCCTACTACGGCGGCACAGAGGGGTTTAACTACGTGATTGACCTGCTGATGGATGCCTGCGGCGGATTGCTGACAGAGTTGAAGGCGAGTGGGGCGATCGCCGAATAGAGGCCAGGTTGCCGTTCTCCC
>NZ_DVEA01000191.1:0-7056 GCF_015295965.1 Thermoleptolyngbya sp. M55_K2018_002 | reverse complement strand
TGAGTGCTTAACATTACAGGCGATACCTTTTCAAACACCCTCTTAGCTAAACGAGCAGCCCAAAATCCAAAATCTAAAATCCAAAATCCAAAATCCAACCCCCTCACCACAAAAATTCCTCGCGGCGCATCGGGGCATCCGTCTGTCGTTCTGTCGGCTGCTCCAGCACGTAGGGATTGGGCGGCTCACCGGGCATCAAATAGCGCTCACCCCAGCCGCCGTTCAGGTCTTCGGGGCGACGGACGGGCGGAGTGGTGCGGTCGGCAGGCAGGGCAACGGGCTGTGCTTGATGCACCTGGATATACTGCTGCCCGTCCGCAGCGGTGTAGAGATGTTTGCCGCTGATGGTCAGCTTTTTATTGCGAAGCTGCTGTTCTAGCGCGGGCAGTTGCTCGACTTTGCCGATCGGGTTCAGCGTTGCCAAAAAGATCACGTCTTGGCTGGGTTCCAGATTCAGCCGGAGGGCAGCTTGCTCAAATTGCCACGATTCCTGATAGCGACCATCCTCCGCAACCTGCCATAGGTTAAGCTGGGCCTGCCATTGGCCATTGGTCACGGTTGCCGTCTGATAGGCCAGGATGGAATAGCTGGGCTTTGCGTCGGAGAAACCGCCAGACTGTCGCGCTGGCTCTAGATAGCGAACGGCAGCGATCGCCAATCGAGCATTATCAGGAAGATTGGTTGTACCAGCGATCGCGTACACACCGGAACCCTCTGACGACACGCTGAGTTGCAGATCAATATCATTTCGAGGACCCAGCGAAAACCGTCCCGGCTGACAGAAGCGAGACAGGAGCAAGACCGCTGCCAACACCGCACCAGCCTGTAGGAACTGTCGGACAGTGCGATAGTTTAGCGAACGTAATCGATCCGGTAGTGGTGACATGGAAAGTAACATAACAACTCAGCGAGATGGAATAAGGCTGGCACCTGCTTGAATGGAGTTTTAGCCAGGTTAATAGGGGATTAATCGGGTATTTAATAAGGCACAGTGCCCTGATAGGTGCTGCCGTTGGGCATGATGGCAAACTCTAGCTGAGCGTTGCTGAGGTTTGCGCCCTGTAGGTTGGCATCCAGGAAGTTGGCATAGCGCAGATCGGAATCGCTTAGATCGGCGATCGCCAGATTTGCCCGACTCAGCAATGCGCCGTAGAGGCTGGTTTGTCTTAGGTTTGCCCGTTCCATTTGGCTATCTGTCAGGTTGGTGGCCCGCATCTCGGCTCCGGTCAGCGTTGCTTGCTGCAAGTCTGCTTTTTCCAAGGTGGCGTGCATCATCTGAGCGTTCCGAAAGTTGGTGCGATTCAGTACCGCGCCTTGCAAATCTGCACCCTGAAGATTGGCACTTTGTAGACTGGCATCGGTCAGATTGGATCGGGTTAGCTGGGCATTAATTAACTTGGTGTTGTCAAACTTGGCGGCCGTTAGGTTTGCCTCTCGCAGGTCAACCCGGCTCAGGTCGAGTCCGCTCAAATCCACTCCACTCAGGTTGCAGCGGGGACACTTGCGCGTTTGCTTCAAGCGTTCTAGATTGCCGCTTTGAAGCCGCTGAGACAGAGAACCTGTCAGAGAACCTGTTTCAGAAGCAAATATTCTAGACGGCTCCGGACGAGCAAAGCCTAACAAAAATGCCCGGAGTCCAGGAATACCCAGCATAGCGGCTACAGACCCCAGAACCACGACGATGAACAGGCTCAATCTCTTATCCATAAGGCTAGAACTTGGGGGGCGATCGCCAATCTTTCAGAACAAAGCTTGTGGATTCAGACTCTATCTTGCCTCTTTAAGTTAAGCAGATCAAATTAGAAAATCATCAAATATTTTTCAGCAAAAATAGCAGCTTTTGACAACCTTTATCAACCTTTCCAACTGAGTCGATTCAGATCCGGAGAGCAAGCCGATCGCAAATTAACTGTTTCGAGTGAGCAGTTTTTCACAGCAAGACCGGAAGATTTAAATCAAGACTTGATAAAGATAAAGCGGCTGATCATCTAGTTTTTATACGGCTATTTTTCTTGTAAAGATCAGCCAACTAGGTAATCGATAACGGCCATTGCGCTGAGTAGATTACTATACTATGCCTAGTCAGGCTGCGATGTTGCAGCAATCTGCTACTGCTTCCTCTCTAGCTTTAGAGGATGTTTGAAAAGTCCTACTGTTTGTAGCAAAGCGTGCAAGATCCCCCTAAATCCCCCTTAAAAGGGGGGCTTCAAGGCGGTTTCCCCCTTTTTAAGGGGGGCTAGGGGGGATCTCTGAGTGCTTAACATTACAGGCGATACCTTTTCAAACACCCTCTCAGAGCCGAGGCGATGTCGTCAAATCAGCAAAATTAAATTTGCGACATCAAATCAGCAACATTGCTGAGAAGGCAAAGTGAAAAATATCTGTCGAGAATTTTCGCCAACGTGTACTAAGATGAGCCAGTCTCCCATCAAAACCATCTTGATTCCCTCATTGCTCACGGCTGGGGTTGTCTTTGGATTGTCTGTCACGGCTGTAACGAACTACAACACCCTGCCCTCATCCGAAATGCCCCAAGAACTAGCCTTAAAGGAGCAATATCGAAATATTGCTGTGCGAAATATTGGGCTTTGCATTTTGGGAAGTGCGCTATCGGGTTTGCTGGTGGCAGGCGGCATACGAAGCATCCAGAATTCTCACAAAAAGGCAAAGCGAAAACAGGATTCTATGTCTGGTTTAATCGCAGAGTTTCTATCAACTCGTCCAGAATAGATCTCGTCCAGAATAGATCTCGTCCAGAATAGTTGACGCGCTGCGCCAATTTTTTTGTGGACTGTTCTTGCATAGATTGGTTGGTTTCGTAGACTGGTTGCATACCAAGTCTACCCAGCCGATAGCATGTCCACTCCGCTGCACCTTGCAATTTCCGAACAACTCCGTTGCCAAATTCTCGGCGGCGACTATCCGCCAGGAGAACAACTGCCCAGCGAATACCAACTGGTGGAGCGGTTTGGGGTGAGCCGAACGACGATTCGACAGGCGATCGCCAATCTCATCAGCCAGGGCCTCGTCGTCTCTCGCCAGGGCAAGGGCGTGTTTGTCACGGAGCGGCGCAAGGTCACCTACTCCCTGTCCAGCCCGATGGTGTTTTTGGAAGCAGACATGGCGCAGCAGGGCATTTCGCTCTTGGCGAAGCGGCTGGAGGCCGGTTTGGTCGAGGTTCCCGTCGTCGCTCAGCACTTGTTTGAAACGCCCACCGCCTATTTCCAAAAGAAACTGCTGGAGATTAACGGCGCACCCGGAGCGCTGGACTTGACCTATGTGCCGCCACTGTTTGAAACATTTTTTGCGGTCGATTCAGCCCATCAAATGACATTTCCGGTGCTGGAGCAGCACGGCATTGCGATCGCCCGCATAGAAGCCATCCTAGAATGCACCTATGCCAATCCAGAAGAGAGCCTGCATTTAGAGGTTCCGCTGGGACATCCGCTGATTGTCTATCGCCACACCGCCTTTACCACAGGCGATCGCCCCATTGCCTACGGGGAAACCATTTCACGGGGCGATCGCTTTTGCTATTCCCTGGAAATTCGCCGGGGTGAATCATTCTAAAGCATTCACCCAGGATGCAAAGGCGCACGTCCTCGATGCAATCCGTTGAACGCTAAAATGACGCTGTAGTGATGTAGCTGGGATGCAACAATGGCGCTGGTGGTGGCAGGAGAACGCAGCGGCGTAGGCAAGACAACGGTAACGATGGCGCTGCTGGCGGCATTGACCCGATGGGGCGATCGCGTCCAGTCGTTCAAGGTGGGGCCAGACTACATCGACCCCATGTTTCATCAGTTTATTACGGGCCGCGCCTGCCGCAATCTCGATCCGTTGCTGACCTCCGAAACCTATGTGCAGCAGTGCTTTGCCTCTGCAAGTCAGGACGCAGAATTTGCCCTAGTCGAAGGGGTGATGGGGCTATTCGACGGGGCCAGCGGCCGCGAAGACGTAGCCAGCACGGCCCAGGTGGCCCGGCTGCTGAACCTGCCCGTGCTGCTGGTGCTGGATTGTGCCCGAATGTCGCGTTCGGTGGCGGCGATTGCCCACGGATATCGCAGCTTTGACCCGCGTTTATCCATCGTGGGCGTGGTGCTAAATCGGGTGGGCAGCGATCGCCATCTAACCTTGCTCAAAGAGGCACTGGAGCCGCTGGACTTGCCCATCCTCGGCGTGCTGCGTCGCCAGGACGAAATCACCCTCCCCGATCGCCATTTGGGACTCGTGCCCACAGACGAACTGCCGGAGCTAAGACCCTTGTGCGATCGCCTCGCGTCTCTAGCAGAAACCAACTTCGACTGGAACCTGCTGCGCCCCCTACTCAGAATTGGCAAACTTGACAAACTTGGCAAACTTGGCAAAATCGAAACGCCGCCCCCGCCAATACCCACCGCCGATGCCAAAATCCAAAATCCAAAATCCAAAATCCGCCTGGCCGTTGCCCGCGATCGCGCTTTCAGCTTCTACTATGCCGATAACCTGGAACTGCTGGAGCGGCTGGGTGCTGAACTGGTGTTCTGGAGTCCACTGCAAGATGCAGCTTTGCCAGAGGGCGTAGGCGGGCTATACTTCGGCGGCGGCTTCCCGGAGGTGTTTGCCGCAGAACTGGCAGCAAACCCAGCGGCACGGGCAGCCGTGGGAGCCGCCATTCGGGCAGGGCTACCGACCTATGCAGAGTGCGGCGGGTTAATGTACCTCAGCCAAAACATTGTGGATTTTGACGGAAACGCCTGGGAGATGGCGGGCGTTTTGCCAACAGAAGCGGTCATGGGCAAGCGGCTGACGCTCGGCTATCGACGGGCGATCGCCCAGCAAGACACCTTTCTCCATCGCCAGGGCGAAACGCTTTGGGGGCACGAGTTTCACCGATCGCACCTGACTCACTCCTCCGAAACCCCGCTCTATCACCTGCAACCCTACGACCCCCAAAGCCCTGCCATTCCCGAAGGCTGGCAGTCGCCCACCCTGCACGCCTCTTATCTGCATGTCCACTGGGGAGCGCGGCCGGAGCTAGCAGCCCGGTTTGTCGCAGCGTGTGGCAACCATCCGGTTACCTGAAGCCGCCTAGACTAGATGCTTGAGTCAAGCCAGAGATTACGACAACTGCTGCACCGAACCGTTGGCTGAGTGTGTCTGACGAATCCTCCAAGCTATCTGCTGCGAGTTTGCAGACTCATATCCTCACGGCTCAGCGTACTCACAACTTGCAACAGTGCCAGAACAGCAAATGGCGGAATTGTCCTTGCATAACGTTTCCACAATCGTCCTGGTTCTTGAATTAAACGATAGAGCCATTCAAAACCTAGTCGTCTGACTATTTCCGGTGCCCACTTTTGCACCCCTGCATAGACAGGAAATGCCCCGCCCAGCCCAATCATCACGGCGTTCACTTTGTCTTTATGATCGCTAATCCATTGCTCCTGTTTTGGGCAGCCCAGCGACACCATCACAATGCCAGCGCCGCTCTCGTTGATTAGCCGCGTAATATCCTCATCTTCCTGAGGAGTAAGCGGGCGAAAGGGCAGCGGCTCCATGCCTGCAATCTCCAGATTTGGAAATTCGTGGCGCAGCCGTTGGCGCATTTTTTGCAAGGTGTTTGCATCGGAACCCAGGAAAAAGATGCTAACGTTTCGAGAGGGCGATCGCCCACAAAGCCCCAAGATAATATCCATGCCAGCCACTCGGTCTTGCCGATAGCGCCCCATCCAGCTCATCAACCAAACAAGCGGCATTCCATCTGGCGTTACCATATCGCTGCCCGACAAAATAGCGCCAAACTCTTTGTTCCAGGTTGCTTCCATCAGCATATGCACATTGGCAACGCAGACGGACTTACTCAAGCGCTGCGCGGCCCATTCCAGCATCCAATCTATCTGTTCATAAAAGCTAAGAGATGTAACTGGAAACCCAATCACATTCTGAGTTGGAGGTTTGCTCTGAGACATCATAAGTTAACACTTTGGGATAAACTGAACTTCGTGAATTGATGTGGAGATGCTCACTATTCAGTTGCAGTAATTCCCTGATCCGATTGGGCGCTTAAAAGGCGCTTTGTATTCAACCAAAGCTCAATGAACCTATCAAAATAAAATGGCAAATCTTCCCCTATCTGATAACCCTCAGTAGAGTGGTAGATGAGCGAAGATAGCAGCAGATGAAAATGAGTCAGGAGGAGCTACTGGAAAAGCCGCCGCCACTTGCTCATAACTTCATGTGGTTTCATGCGCGTAGGTTCAAGACCTGGTTGATGCTCAATGATCAGCTTTCGCCAGTAGCGCTGCGAATGAAATTACTGGAAGCTCTACAGACGCTTGACCGGCAATCCCAAAATCACAAATCTAAAATCGAGAATTCATATAGGCCCCTTAATGGCTGTCAGATGCAGCAGGCATTGAAAAAGCAGCCAAAGCTTGATGTAGAGATAGATGCTTTGTAGGGCAGATGCTTTATAAGGTAAATGCTGGCGGTGCTTTTACTTTAGGTTCAAAACCGCTCAAAAAATCTCAAGCTTTCTGAATAGGGCGATCGCCCGATCGTCAACCTTGCTAGCACAACACCTGAAACGACTTACAAGAGAGATGAAGTGGTAGATACAGGAAGATCCCAATATTAGGAAACTGGATAGATAACCCTAGTGAATGAAACCAGCGGAGATGACCTTGCTCTTGTAAAGATAGCTTGGTAGATACTTCCGTAATTCTACAGAAAAAAGCTCGAAGTTTCACCTGACTCCGCTATTTTTACACAATTTACATTACGCAAATATCCTGAAAGGGATCGTAGTATCCAGTGTCTGTTGGATAGACTCTGATTACGTCAGAGTGTTCCCGTATCAATCTTTCGCGCCTGCTTTAGACTGTTCTAGCAATACAGACCTTAAGCTACAGACCTCAAGCTAAACTTTACCGAACCTTAATCAACCTATATCCAGCTAACCTGTAATCCTACTGGCATGATTTCGATACCAGTGGATTGTGTTCCGTAGTCCCTCCCTAAACTCCACCTCCGCGGTAAAGCCAAACCTATCCTTCGCCCGCTGCGTATCGAGAC
>NZ_DVEA01000409.1:0-7069 GCF_015295965.1 Thermoleptolyngbya sp. M55_K2018_002 | reverse complement strand
GCCCCCCGGCCCGTGATTCTCGCTTGACGTGAGCAGAGGTTAATGCAAATCTGCCGTGTCTGATCCCCTGTTTTGGCTGGCATTGTCGCTGCTGCTGGTGGCCGTCTCGCTGACGGCTGTGCTGGTGGCGCTGCTGCCTGCGGTTCGAGAACTGTCGCGGGCCGCCCGTAGTGCCGAGAAGCTGTTCGACACGCTGAACCGAGATCTGCCGCCCACGCTGGACGCGATTCGCCGGACGGGGCTGGAGCTAACTGATCTGACCGATGACGTGAGCGAAGGCGTGCAGAGTGCGGGTCGCATGGTCAAGCAGGTCGATCAGAGCCTTTTGGGGATGCAGCAGCAGGCAAAGAAAGCCCAGCGCGTGACGCGCAGCCTAGCCGTGGGGTTTCATGCGGCCTGGCAAACCCTATTGAAGCCTGCGCCACCACCTGCCAGACCCACCCGCCGCGCCGTGCCGCCAGACTGGGAGGGCGATCGCCCCGCTCGATACCCCCACGCATCGCCGAAGCGGTACGATGCCCAAGACGATTGGGAGGATTCGGATGTCCCGCCTCGCGCCTATGGGGCTGAGACATATGCTGACGAGTATGCTGCCCGCAGCCCAGAGACCCAAAGCCCAGAGACCGACTTTGACAGCGCCCACGATCCCGATAGCTATGCGCCCAAGGTCTATAGCTCGGAGCAGTATGACGAGCCGAACCGCTGGGAGGATGCCCCTGCGTCTGAGCCTGCTAGACCTGATGCAGCAGCGCCATTGCTGAGTCGGCGATCGCCCACGTCCACTCGTCCTCTGGAAGGCGAAGCCCGCGACGGTTTTGAACAGGATCTTCGGGAAGAAGACCTTCCACCGCTGGAAAATCGACCCTAAAGCCCCCCTCTCGTCCTTCTCATAAACGCCACAGCGCCCGTTGACAGGCGTTTACCCTCTGCCTTGCGCTTGCTCACGATTCCGGCAATCGTCCGCGCCGACGGTCGAGAAGTGGCGCGGACGTTTCCGTGTCTACACTTGTTTACACCACTTGTTTACACCTGCGGAATGCAGCGCTTCACGAAAAGCTGACGACCATCAGGAAGCCTGTTCGAGGGGTTGAGCGAACGTTCAGACCTCACCCCTGCTATATTAGACTAAGGTAAAGAATCGTAAACAATTGCGGCTATCGCTTAAGCTTTGCCACAGGTTAGGATTCTAGTCATCTCTACACGCTGATGAAGCTGATAAGTTTGCCCATGCTGCGGTCATTGTTTTCTCGGTTGAGTCTTGGTTTGTGGGTCTCGCTGCTGATGCTTTCGACTTGGGCGATCGCCCCAGCTGCCTATGCCTACGACAACCCTGATCTGCTGCCCGATCGACCGACCAACATCATCGATTTGGCAAACGCCCTCACCGACACCCAGCAAGACCAGCTGGATCAGCATTTGCAAGATTTTGAAGCCGAAACGGGCTGGAAACTGCGCGTCCTCACCCAGTTCGATCGCACCCCCGGTCGCGCTGTCAAAGACTTTTGGGGACTCGACGACAAGAGCGTCATGCTCGTCGCTGACCCGCGTGGCGGCAACCTGCTGAACTTCAGCGTCGGCGACGCGCTGTACGATCTTCTCCCCCGCACCTTCTGGATCGAGCTACAGACCCGCTATGGAAACCAGTTCTTCGTCCGCGACAACGGTGAAGATAGTTCGATCATCCAGGCGCTCCAGTCGATTGAAACCTGCCTGCGTCAGGGTGGCTGCAACGTTGTGCCTGGTCTGCCCCGCGAACAGTGGATTTTGACGTTAATTACCTCGGTGCTGGGGGGCATCATCTGCGGTTTTGCGGCCCATCCGCGCAAGCCCGGTCAGGTGATTGCATGGCAGTGGGCGCTCATCTTCTCGCCGCTCTGGGGCATTTTGTTCATTGCGTTTGGCATCGCCCCAGTGATTACCCGCACCGCCGACTGGCTGCCCCTGCTGCGGAACGTGGCGGGCTTTGCAATGGGCGCTTTGGTGGCGTTCTTGTCGCCCATGTTCAACGGCTCCACACCGTCTGAAACTTGAGGTTCGGTCGGCTGGGGGCACGTCTGCGGGCGGCGCAATGGGCCTTCCCGACGCGAACCGACTCTGGTCAGAACCTTCCCTCTTGATCTCTGCAAGGCTCCCTGAAATGGCGAGGTGGCTTCGTGAAGGCGGCTTTTTCCCACAAGTTCTGCGAAGTGCAGGGCAATGGCGGGATGGAAATGTGCCACTATTGAATGTCAGTTAGCACCCTGAGGAACCGGGCGCATGGAGTGGCATATTACCGATGCTCAAAGCCTGAGAATCATCGATCGGGAAATAGGCAATCACGCCTTTTCGCCTGCGGAATATGAAATTGTGCGGCGAGTTATTTACGCAACGGCCGACTTTGAGTATCGGGATCTGATTCGCTTTTCGGAGCAGGCGTTGCAAGCAGGAGCCGCAGCCCTCGCAGCCCGCAGCACAATTATTGTAGATGTGCCAATGGTGCAGGTCGGCATTGTGCCAATTATTCAGGCGACATTTGCCAATCCGGTCTATTGCAGCATGGACGCTCTGACTCGCCCGCAGCGCGAGAAAACCCGCGTGTCCTGGGGTATCGAAACGCTGGCTCGTCGCTATCCAGAGGGCATTTTTGTTGTTGGGCAGGCCCAAACCGCCCTCTCTGGATTAGTCGATCTGATTGAAAAAGAAGAAATTAAGCCTGCGCTGGTGATTGGCACGCCAGCCGGATTCATCGGCATGGAATCGGCGGTAGAGCGGCTGAAAGATTCTCTGGTTCCCCATATCCGCATTGAGGGGCGCAAGGGCAATGCGGTGGTTGCAGCAGCAATTGTCAGCGGGCTGGTGGATCTGTCGTGGCAGGCCTACGGAAAGGAAAACGAGTGAAGCTAGAGAGCCACAGAGCCACGAGATAGGCGACAGGGAACTTGCGGCAAACCGTGAGAGACTGGTTTACTTGGGCTGACCAGCTTTGGGATGGTTCCAACCCATGCTTCCCTGACTGGATCGAGCGCCCGATCGGTTACTATCGGGGTTGCAAGGTTTCGGATTTTGCGCGGTTTCTCAATCTCTTCTAAGGCCTATGCTACAAAAGTCCTTCATCAGCCGTCTCCGCTGGAAGTCGCTGATTTATCCCTGGCAGGACGTGGATTGGACGCTGCTGCTGTTGACGGTGGCGCTGACTGTGTTGGGGGGGCTGGCGATCCGGAGTGCTGAGCTAACGCTGCAACTGACGGACTGGATTCAGCATTGGGTTACAGGCGGGGTGGGGCTGGTGCTGGCGCTGGCGATCGCCCGCTGGCGCTACGACAACCTGGTGAACTGGCACTGGCTGATTTATGCCATTACCAACGTGTCGCTGATCATCGTGATTCTGATTGGCACAACGGCAAACGGGGCCCAGAGCTGGGTGACGATTGGCAACTTCAACGTGCAGCCGTCAGAATTTGCCAAGGTCGGCGTGATTATTTCCCTGGCGGCGATTTTGCACGAGCGGACGGCTTCGACGATTCCAGCTATGCTCCAGGCGATCGCCATTACAGGGCTGCCCTGGCTGCTCATCATGCTGCAACCCGACCTAGGCACGGGTCTGGTGTTTGGGGCAATTACCCTAGGGATGCTGTACTGGGCGAACGCCAATCCCGGCTGGCTGCTGCTGCTGCTGTCGCCGCTGGTGTCGGCTATTTTGTTTAGCGTCTATTTGCCGGCCTGGTTAGCCTGGACGGCGCTGATGATTTTTTTGGGATGGCGCACCCTGCCTTGGCCACTGCCGGGGGCAATTGGCGCAGCAACCATCAACCTGGTGGCCGGCGGCATGGGCAAAATTCTTTGGGGAATGCTGAAGCAATATCAGCGCGATCGCCTGACGCTGTTCCTTGATCCTGATAAAGACCCCCTCAACGGTGGCTATCACCTGATTCAGTCGCGCATTGCCATCGGCGCGGGGGGGCTGTTTGGTCGGGGGCTGAATCAGGGCACTCAGACGCAGTTGAATTTCATTCCTGAGCAGCACACCGATTTTATTTTTTCTGCGATTGGTGAAGAGTTGGGCTTTGTCGGCTGTGTGGCAGTGCTGATTTGCTTTTGGCTGGTTTGCTTCCGGCTAGTCATCATCGCGCAAAACGCCAAAGACAACTTTGGTTCGCTGCTGGCGATTGGCGTGCTGGCGATGATTGTGTTTCAGGTATTGGTCAACATCGGCATGACAATCGGCCTGGCCCCGATTACTGGCATTCCGCTGCCCTGGCTGAGCTACGGGCGATCGGCCCTGCTCACCAATTTCGTCGCGATTGGGCTGGTGGAGTCCGTCCACAATTTCCGGCAGCGATTGCGCTTTTAGTCTAGATAGTCTGGATAGACCGGGCCCGTGGTTAGGGTTCGAGGGCAGGCATAAGATTAAGCGGGCTAGATTAAGCGGGCTGATGGCAAACCGCCTCGATGCGATACCCATCAGGGTCTAGCACAAAGGCGGCGTAATAGTTGGGGTGATAGTGGGGGCGGAGCCCGGGTGGGCCGTCGTCGGTGGCTCCGTGGGCGATCGCCGCTTTGTAGAATTCATCTACAGCCTGACGGCTTTCGGCCTGGAAGGCGAGATGGAAGCCAATGGCGGGCTGGATTGGAGTTGAGAATTCCGCTTTGTGCGCGATCCAAAACATTGGGCGCTGGCCCGGGCCGTAGGCAGCAATATGCGGCAGGGCAAAGCATCGAGTAAAGCTCAGCGGCGCAAGGATAGCATCGTAGAAGGCGAGGCTGCGCGACAGGTCAGCAACACCCAGCGAAAGATGGTCGAACATGGTTGGGGCAGGTGCAAATATCCAGCCCTAACGTACCACAGACAACTCATCGACAACGTGGACATGGCCGCGGCACACTGCGCGGAGAACCCGGTTGATGGCGTAGCGTTCCTCTTCGCTCAATGAATCTTCTAGAATCGCGGCGAGAAGACCGTAGCGATCTGCCAGCGTCAACACGCCCGTTACACTGGCTTGGGCAAAGAGTTCAGCGATCGCACCGGGAAGTAGGCTCATAGACGGAAGCATGGTTAGTGAGAGGCTTTAAGGAAAAGTGACGTTTTCAGGAACGTAAAGCGATTCAGGATGTCTTAAATATCGGGGATTTCTCGGATTTGGGAAGTGATAGAGCGGGGGGCGATCGCGTGATTCCACCCGTAAGATAAAGTGACCCATCCGGTTGCTAAACGTGACCAAATTGGGGCGATCGCGTGATGGAGATCACAGGAGGAACGGCGAAATGACCCGCACCCTTGCCCAAAAACTCGGCATCAAACCCGGCGCTCGCTTTCGTCTCATAGAAGAGGTGGGGACGTGAGGCAGGCAGGCTGGCTTGCGGCGGGAGTAGAGTTTACGAAACGTCCCCATTCCCCCGATCCGTCGCCTGCTTAAATCGAATTGGCCCCTTTGCGGTCTGTGGGTCAACGGGGATGCCCTTCTGGGTGACGACGATCGCCCCAGATTTTGCCAGTTCTGCCCCCACCTCGCGCACCAGCGGCATCAGCGATCGCCAGGTTTCGCCACCGAGCGATCGCGCCACTTCCGACGGGCAAATGCTCTTGTCGGGCCCGCGCTGTTGCACTTGTTTCAGGATGCATTTCAGGATGCATTCGCGAATCGTGTCAGAATTCATGCCATCCCCTGTTATGTCTGACCTAACCCTCTATGGACATTGATTATGGAAATTGATCCAGAGTTGCTGGAACCGTCGCTGCGCTACAAGCTGCTGATTGGCAGCGTCGTGCCCCGCCCGATTGCCTTTGTCTCCAGCCTATCGCCCCAGGGCGTGGCCAATCTTGCGCCGTTTTCCTATTTCAATGCGGTGGGGCATATTCCGCTGTCGCTGATGTTTAGCATCAGCCTGAAGCCCGACGGCAGCGAGAAGGACACCCTGCGGAACGTGCGCCCGCCCAGCGAAGGCGGCACGGGAGAATATGTCATCAACTTGGCGATCGAATCCTACGCGCATCAGGTGGCGGAATGTGCCGAGCCGCTGCCCTATGGTGAGTCCGAGTTTGACTATGTGAACCTGTCGCCTGCGCCCAGCAAGGTCGTGAAGCCGCCCCGCGTGGCGGAGTCGCCCGTTGCCTTTGAATGCCGCACGCTGCAAATTATCCCAGTGGGTCAGTTTCATGTGGTGATTGGGCAGGTGGTGCATCTGTTTGTGCGAGACGACGTGCTGGGCGATCGCAACCGGATTGATTCTGACAAGCTGGGCGCGATTGGGCGGATGGCGGGCTATGAGTATTGCCGCACGGGCGATCGCTTCGAGATTCCCAACGGCTTTCTCAAACCAGCCGAAAGCTAGCAAAAGGGTGGGATGATGGGGGACGTATCGATTCGGTGTGATCAGGAGTGACCGAAATGAGTGCTGTCAGTGAGCAGGATTTGGTGCTGTTGCGGCGGGCGATCGCCCTGTCCCATAGCGCCCGCGAGCATGGCAACCGTCCCTTTGGCGCAGTGCTGGCGGATGCGTCGGGTCACATCCTGGCGGAGGGCGAAAACACTCAGGTCACCGACCACGACTGCACCGGGCACGCCGAAACTAACCTGCTGCGGCAAATGGACAAAAGCCTGAGCCTGGACAGGCTGGAGCAATGCACCCTCTATGCCAGCACCGAACCCTGCCCGATGTGCGCCGGAGCCGTGTTTTGGAGCGGCGTAGGGCGACTGGTGTATGCCCTCAGCAGCGATCGCCTCTACCGCACCCAGGGCGACTCGCCCTACCAACTGCCGCTCAGCGCCGAAGAAGTGCTGAGGCATGGCAAGCGCCCAGTCAAAGTGATTGGCCCGGTGCTAGAAGAGGAGGCCCTGGAAGCGTTCTCGGATTTTTTCTAGCGGGCAAATCGGCTCAGGGCTAAATGCGGGTCATGGGCTTCAGGCGCTCGACAGCCTTTGTTCGATGCGTTAGCCGTCAAGGGTTGCCAAACCTCAGGGTCACCAAACGTCAAGGCTCGCCAAACGTCAAAGGTTGCCAGACGTCAAGGCTCACCAAACGTCAAAGATCGCCAAAATATTCGGGGGTGAAGCTGCCGTGTAGCCCATAGGGGACGTGATGCCGCAGCCGC
>NZ_DVEA01000316.1:0-7149 GCF_015295965.1 Thermoleptolyngbya sp. M55_K2018_002 | reverse complement strand
CCCCGACACCAGAATCAGCGGATAGCCCTGAACCGCGACGCGCATAATGCCGCTGAAGGCAATGTAGTAGACCATTGCAAAGGCCAGCGGACTGGCGATCGACCAGAGATAGCCCAGAAATTTGCCCTTATAGCGAACCTTGAATTCCTTTTGAAACAGAACGAGTAGCAGGTCACGGTAGTTTTCGAGCTGGTGCTGGTTGAAGGCGAACTTCACACCCCGTTTTTGAATCGGTTTCAGTGCTGTCATAGGCTCGGGCCAAAACGCTCCTCATTCAAACGCCACACTCGCTGTCTACAATCTTCCTGGCTGCTGGTTTCCCGTCCGGTTTCTATTGGGTCAGCCTGCTGGGTTGCGACGGGTGCAGTTTGCAATTATTCACATCCGATGCATGATAATACTCTACTCTAAGGCGCTATGTCTCTAGGTGGAGTTATGGATGGAGTTCTGGATAGAGTGGGTCGGTGGTGGTGAATAGGGCCTGGAACTTGCACTAGAGCTTGCACTGGAACTTGCACTGGAATCTACACTAAAACCTGCACTGGAACCTGCACAGTGAAACCTGCACAGTGAAACCTGCACAGTGAAACCTGCACAGTGAAACCTACACAGTGAAACCTGCACGGACATCTCTTGCAGACCTGTCCGAGATACGCCGTGCCCAAGCCCGATGATTTATTCTGCGTCAAAGACTGTGCCATGAAGATTGCCGTTGTCCATGAGTGGCTGGTCACCTATGCTGGGTCAGAGCGGGTGTGCGAGCAGATGTTGCAGCTTTATCCTGACGCTGATTTATTTAGCCTGGTGGATTTTTTGCCGGATGATTTGCGCTTTTTCATTCAGCATCGATCCGTCAAAACTTCGTTTTTGCAGCATTTTCCGTTTGCGAATCCGCGTTTTCGGGCCTATCTGCCGCTGATGCCGCTGGCGATCGAGCAGTTTGACCTGTCGCCTTATGACGTGATTTTGTCGAGCCATCATGCTGTGGCGAAGGGTGTGATCACTCGCGCCGATCAGCTCCACATCAGCTACGTGCATACGCCGATTCGCTATGCCTGGGAGATGCAGCAGCAGTATTTTCAGGAAGCGCGGCTGCGGGGAGCTAAAGCGGCGATCGCCCAAATCATCCTCCATTACCTGCGCCTGTGGGATGTGGCCTGTGCGAATCGAGTGGATCATTTCATTGCAAATTCCCGGTTTGTGGCGCGTCGGATTTGGAAAACGTATCGGCGGCCTGCGGAGGTGATCTATCCGCCCGTCGCGGTCGATCGGTTCTCACCGGAGGAAAAGCGGGAAGATTTTTACTTTACGCTGTCGCGGTTTGTGCCCTACAAGCGAGTTGATCTGGTGGTAGAAGCGTTTACACAACTGGGCTTGCCGCTGGTGGTGATTGGCGACGGGTCAGAATTTCGGCGCGTGGCGGCCCTGGCGGGGCCAACCGTGCGTCTATTGGGCCGACAGCCCGATGACGTGGTGCGCGACCACATGCAGCGCTGCAAGGCGTTTGTCTATCCGGCTGAGGAAGATTTCGGCATTGCGATGGTGGAAGCGCAGGCGGCGGGTGCGCCCGTGATCGGCTATGGGCGGGGCGGCGCAGCGGAGACGGTGATTCCGGGCAAGACGGGGATTTTGATGCCGGAGCAGACGGTGGCGGCGGTGGTGGAAGCGGTGCGATCGCTCGAAACAGGGGATTTCCACTTTTCGCCCGACGACTCGCGCCAAAACGCCGAACGGTTTAGCCCAGAACGCTTTCGGGCCGAGCTAGCACAATTTGTGGATCAGCAGTGGGCAAAATTTCAGCGGGGATGAGGTAAAGATCCCCTAAAGTAATAGCGTGAGGAGTAACGGAACGCAATGCAACTTAACCGAACCCTACGTCCAGCGCTATCTGCTTTGAGCATTTCTACCCGCACCGTTCCAACACTGGCGGGGATGATTGGCTCCGATTTGCTCATGCTGAGTCTGGCAGGAACGATCAGCGTCTATTTGCGCTGGTTTCTCGACGGCAAGTTTCAGCCGCTCCTCTACTGGCAACTGCTGCCGCTGATGGGCCTGTTTGTGGTGGTGTATGCCGCAATTGGGCTATATCCTGGCGTGGCCCAAAGCCCAGTTGATGAGTTTCGCTGCGTCACCATTGGCACCAGCTTGGTGTATTTTCTGCTGGGGGTGACGATTTTTTTGCAGCAGAGCAGTGAGGTTTATTCCCGCAGCATCTTTGTGATGGCGTGGTTGCTGTCGATTGTGCTGGTGCTGATTGGGCGATCGCTCACACGACACTGGTTTGCCCGCAAGCGCTGGTGGGGCTATCCCGTCGTGGTGCTGGGGGCGGGCAAGACGGGCGAAATGGTGGTTCGCACGCTGCAAAAGCGTCCCCGCATTGGGCTGCGTCCGGTGGTGGTGCTAGATGACGACCCCGCCAAGCACGGCTCGCTGCACGGGGTTCCGGTGATGGGCGGCATTGATCTGGCTCCCATGATTGCGCGATCGCGCCGCATTCCCTACGCCATTGTGGCCATGCCCGGTGTGCCCCGCGTTCGCCTGCTAGACGTGATCGAGCAGCACACCCAGACCTTCGCTCACCTGCTGGTCATTCCCGATTTATTCGACTTTTCTAGCCTCTGGGTCGAGGCGCGAGACATGGGCGGCATCCTGGGGCTAGAGGTGCGGCAGCAGTTGCTCTTGCCGGGGCCGCGCCTAGTCAAGTTTGCGCTAGATCGCATCATTACCCTGTTCGGCGGGCTGCTGGTGCTGCCATTTATTATCCTGATTGCGGTGCTAATTCGGCTCGATTCGCCGGGCCCCATTTTCTACGGGCAGACCCGCATCGGGCAAAATGGCGAACCGTTTAAAGCCTGGAAATTCCGCTCGATGGTGCAAAACGCTGATCAGGTCTTACACGATTATCTAGAAGCGCACCCCAAGCTGCGCCGTTCCTGGGAGCGCGACCACAAGCTCCGCCGCGATCCACGGGTTACCCGTGTCGGTCGGTTTCTGCGGCAGACCAGCCTGGATGAATTGCCCCAGCTTTGGAACATCCTGCGCGGCGAGATGAGCCTGGTGGGCCCGCGCCCGATTGTGGATGAAGAGATTCCGCGCTATGGCGACAAGTTTGCCCTGTATACAAAGGTCACACCGGGGCTGACGGGGCTGTGGCAGGTGTCGGGGCGCAATAATTTGTCCTACAAAGAGCGGGTGAATCTGGATGCCTACTACGTCCGCAACTGGTCAGTGTGGCTGGATTTGTATATCCTGATGCGGACGGTGTGGGTGGTGCTGTCGGGCGAAGGAGCCTACTAACGTGGCGGGGCAAAAAGCCAGACGCGAACCTGTGAGGTTTTGGGGGCAAGCGCTCTCGCTGCGGACGGTGTGGGGTTCCGTGTGGAATTTGTTTTGGGTCAGCCTGATGGCTATGCCCTACGTTTCCTATCTGGGGCTGCTGGGCATGGTGGCGGTGACGGCACGGCTGTGGTGGCGGTTTCGGCGGGCAGGGCTGGACAGGATGACGGGCGGCGGGCTGCTGCTGCTGAGCGGGCTGCTGCTGCTCAGTACGCTGTTTGCCTACGATCGAGGCGAGGCGCTGCTGCAACTGGCGAATTTTTTGCCCTACTTCCTGTTTTTCGCCATTCTGCCCTACTTGTTGAACCGCGCTGAACGGCTTGCCCAGATTGCCCTGGGGTTGGTTCTGATTACCATTCCCATCAACCTGATCAGCCTGGTGGAATACATTATCAAAATTCCCCGAATGCCCGTTTGGTGGCGGCATTTTCCGCTGTTTCGCTGGATTCGAGCCGCCCCCCACAAAGGCCGGGCAATGGTGATGTTTGAGCATCCCAACGCAATGGGCAGCTTTTTGGTGCTGGTGATGGCGCTGGGGTTGGGGCTGATCCTCTATCGACTGGCGCTGGATCGGGCCGTTGTGCCACACAGTCTGCCAGACTCCGCAGAGTCCGTTTGGTCAGACCGCCAACCCGACGCACAAAACGCTGCGGCAACTGCCCTCCAGTCCGTTCCCCTGCGTTTGATCTCCGGCGCGACCTTGCTCAACCTGCTGGGCATTTTCTGCACCGGGTCGCGCAATGCCCTGCTGCTGGCGGTACTGCAACTGCTGTGGTTTGCGCTGGTGGTGGCGCGGTCTAGCTGGAAGACCGTGGCGGCGGCGCTGGGCGGGCTAGGGGTGATGGTCGGCGGCGCAGCGGTGATTGGCATTGGCGGGCGATCGCTCGACTTGGCGACCTGGGCAGACGACCCCCGAACGAAATTGTGGGGCGCAGCGGTGCAGATGGTGGGTGACCACCCCTGGCTCGGCTGGGGCCTGGGCAACTACAAGCTGGTATATCCGCAGTACCTCACGCCCGACCTGATGGCCCTGTCGGATTTTCAGGACATCTCCCATGCCCACAATCTGTGGCTAAACCTGGCCGTGGAGGCAGGCATTCCGGCAATGCTGCTGCTGACGCTGCTGGTGGGGCGGATCTGTGCGCGGGGTGTGCGGCAACTGCTGGCAAAAAGCCTGAAGGCCCCAGAGCATGGCATTCTGTTTGGCTATGTCTTGGGCTTCTTCAGCAGCGTCGGCTTTGCGCTGTTCGATGTGCCGCTATACGATTCGCGGGTCAACGTGCTGAACTGGGTGCTGCTGGCAGGAATTTTTAGTTTTGCTGCCAAGAAACCAGTCAATTCCTCACCTCTACCCTAGAGTTCTCTCGCTGGCTTCCTATCGCAAAACCGTGCTGACCATAATCGTCAGCATTGCCGTTGCAATCAGCCCAAACGCCAGATTCACCACCTGATTCGATGCCTTGCCGAAACCGTCTCTTCAGACATCCCTAATTTTTAGCGATGTAGGCTAAAAAAGAAGCATCTGTTCTCGCACAGCCTATGCACGACGAACCACCACCCAACTCTCGCACCACGATCGAGACAGTTTTCGATCTGCTTGACAACAGGTTAGTGACCTTGGGCATTCCAGGTGCGATTATTGCGGCTGGGTTAAACGCAATTGGCAGCAGTGGATTAGCAGCAGGATTGCCGTATTTCGCAGGAGCGGCGGGCGTGTGGCTAATGATCAAGGTCGGCAAACAGCTATCCCCCAGAATTGACGCATGGCTGGCTTCAGGCATTGCGCTGGGTGAGAGATCTCTCTTAAACACTTGGTCTGCCTTACGCTCGGACATTGAGGGGAAATATCTCAAGCAGCAGGCAAGTCTTTGTACAGAATTCACGACCGACGGCTTCAACCCCGATCGCACGGCAATTCCGCTTCTAGAGGAAGTCTTTGTGCCGCTGGACTTAAGCGGGGCATTAGGGAGCGGAGCATTGGGAGAAATAAGCAACTCCCGCGATCTGGCCCGGCTGCGGCGAGATGCAGAGCTGATGTCGGAAAATCTTGAAATTTGGGATCTGCTGAGACGGACGAAACGCGATCGCCAATTTCGGCAAATCAGCATTCAGGCCAAAGGCGGCATGGGCAAAACCACCCTGCTGCGACACATCGCGCTGATCTACGGACAGCAAAAATATCGAAAACATCGTGCGCCCCGGCTCATCCCCGTGCTGCTGCGTTTGCGCGTCTGGGGTAAAGTTTTGGCGCAAGACCCTCCGCCCACGCTGCCCGAACTCATCACCCAACACTACATTCCTGACCTATCCAGGAACCTCACGCCGCCGCCCCAGTGGGCCGAAAAACTGCTAGAAAAAGGCCGGGCGCTGGTCATGTTTGACGGGTTCGACGAAATTCCAAAATCCCAGCGGCCCCAAGTAAGCCACTGGCTCAGCGCCCAAATGCAAGCCTATCGCGAATCAGTGTTTATCATCACCTCGCGCCCCGCCGGGTTCAAAGACTACACTGCTCAGCGCCCCGCCATACCCATCTTCATCAACAAGCTCACGCCCCACAAGCAAGAAGACTTTATCCGGCGCTGGTATCTCTGCCAAGAGCGATGTGTGCGGAGCGCCAGGCAACTGCCTCAGGCCAAGCAAGTCGCCACTGCGCGATCGAATCATCTCATTGCCCAACTGCGCCAGCGCGAGGCAGAACTGGGCTACATGGCCGAAAATCCGCTGCTGCTGAATATGCTCGTGACCTATCATCGCTTCGACCCACAGCGAGAACTGCCCAAGCAGCGCCTAGAACTCTATCGCGGCATCTGCAAACTCCAGCTAGACGATCGCCCCCGCGCCCGCAATATCCGAATGCTGCTGCCCTACGAGCAAAGCCTGACCGTATTGCAGCAGTTGGCCTTTGCCATGACCCAGAAAAACCAAGCCACAGTTCCAAAGCAGCAAGTGCTGCGATTTCTAGAACAGCAGTCTGTATTCGCCCAGCAGGAGGTGCAGCCAGCCGCCTGGCTAGAGCAAATTTTAGAGGTGAGTGAACTGCTAGTAGAACGGGAACCCAGAGAATACGAGTTTCCGCATCTCAGCTTCCAGGGATTCTTTACGGCGACAAAACTAGCCGAGCCACAAGACCGGCCAACGATCCAAACCAATGCAAAGCTGGTGTTGCAAAACTGGAACGGAGCCGTATGGCGAGAAACCGTGCTGCTCTACACGGCACAACTGCCGCCCAGCCTGCTCGATCAAGTCATCCGCAAAGCCTGTGAACTGGGCAGCGAAGCCGCAGCACTAGCAAACACCTGCGTCGCAGAATATCCCCGCTCCGACGAGCTAAGCCAAAAGCTGGGCAAAGATCTGAGCGAACTCATCGAAAACCTCAAGCGCGTTACCCAAAACTCCAAGTATCAACAGCTAGAGGCGCTGCTGAAGGATGCACAATGGCGCAAGGCAGACGAAGAAACCTATCGGCTAATGATCACCACTGTCGGCAAGGAAGAAGGGCAGTATTTTGATCGAGAGGATTTGGAAAACTTTCCCTGCGAAGACCTAAAGGAGATCGATCGCCTCTGGGTTCACTATAGCCACGGCAAGTGGGGCTTTAGCGTGCAAAAGCGCATCTGGGAAGAGTGCGGCAGCCCAATGGACTACAATGCTGATTGGGAAAAGTTTGGCGATCGCGTCGGCTGGCGCAAGGACGGCGACTGGTTGAGATACAGCGACCTCACATTCGACCTTCTAAAATCTCTACAGGGAGAATTTCCTGTTTATGGCGTTCGTTTGGGTAGTGGGGGGTGGGTATTCATTTGGGTATTCTCT
>NZ_DVEA01000274.1:0-7166 GCF_015295965.1 Thermoleptolyngbya sp. M55_K2018_002 | reverse complement strand
GCCTCCACCGCCATCTGCTGATCGCGCCGAGTAATCCAGCGGTGATAGGTGCGCGTATGAACGGCGACGGAGTGGCCCATCATGCGAGCAGCAACGGTATCGGGTAGCCCCACATGGATAGTTCGCACGGCCCAGGCGTGGCGCAGGTCGTAGGGCGAAAAGGGCAGGTCATAGCGGCGAAACTGGGTGGCGACCTGCTGCCCAATGCGCTGGAGCGTTGTCTGGCGGAGATCGGTGGCGATTGGCGGCAGCATCACCTCGCGCAGGCTGAACCGATCCACCCATTCCACTGGAAACGGCCAGACCTGGTGTTCGCCTGTCTTCGTCTGGCCTAGCACCTCAATCACGCCGCTGGGGTCGCCCGTTCGCAGCGCGTCGTAATCACAAAAAAACACCTCATGGTTTCGCAAGCCGTAGGTCGCCATAATGCCAAACACAAAGCGCCACGCAGGATTGGGGATTTTTTCGTAGGCGGCGAGGATGTCGGCTTCGGTGGGGAGTTGGCGCAGTTGGGTTTTGCTGTTGCCGTAGTTGCCCCAGTAGGTTTTCAGGTCGATGGGCAGGTCGATGTGCAGAAACTCGGCGAGCGCACCAAGGGCGGTGCAGCAGATCTGGCGGCTGCGGGTGTTGGGCTGGGTGGCTTGCACCGTGGCGTAGATGGCTTCGGCGAGGCTGAGGTTTGGGCGGGTCTGGGCGATCGCCTCCAATTTTTTCAAATACGGCGCATAGGCTTTTTCCCAGGTCGTCCGCACCGAAGCGGGGTTCGCCGCACCTTCCTGCCGCGTCCAAAAGTCCTGCTGAAACGCCGCCAGCTTTTCGGGCAAATCCATCTGGCTCAGTCGCCCGCCGCCCTTGACGGGCAAGTAATTGTGCCAATCAAAACTGTTTTGCAAAAGCTGTGCGGCGATAATCTTGGCTTCGGTTTCCGCCTGCTTCAGTCCGTCTGCGGTGGCGGGCAGGTTCAGGCTGATACGCTGCTGGTGCGGATTCAGCCGATGGCTGCCCGGTCGCGGCGGCAGCGTCCCCCGCAGGCTCAGCTTTTCTCCCCGCCGCTCGATTTGTAGCCCTAGTCGTGCTGCCCTGAGGCGCTGGTTGGTTTGCAGGATGCGATCGTCGAGGCTGGGCATGGGGAAGTCAGGGAGTGGAGGATTTTGAGTTTTGGATTTTGGGTTTTGGATTTTGGGTTGAAGAGCCGGGGTGCAGTGCTGGTACGGTGGTTCTACAATCGCCAATCCGAAATCGCCAATCTAAAATCCAAAATCGGTTGGACGCTGGGGGCATTAGCCGCTAAGTTTCTTATATACCGTGTATTCCCAAGCTGGGATTTGCGTCGGACGATGGTTGCGGCTTGGACAGACAAAATCATTACAAAGATTACGAAAGTTTAAGCTTTTGGGGTTCGATGTAGTTGAGAAAGTCTCTCAGGTTGAATCGTTGTTAAAATCAGTAACAAATATTAAAGCCAAGGAAAGCCGTAGTCACTATGGGTCGTGTTGGGGTTTTGCTACTAAACCTGGGAGGGCCAGATCAGCTAGAGGATGTGCGCCCGTTCCTCTATAACTTGTTTTCCGACCCGGAGATTATTCGGCTGCCGTTTCCCTGGTTGCAAAAGCCGCTGGCCTGGCTAATCGCCAACAGCCGCACCCGCAAGTCTCAGGAAAATTATCGTCAGATCGGCGGTGGCTCTCCGCTGCGGCGCATTACTGAAGAGCAGGGGCAGGCGCTGCAAGCCGCGCTTCAGCAAAAGGGGCAGGAGGCGCAGGTCTACATCGGGATGCGCTACTGGTATCCGTTTACTGAAGAGGCGATCGCCCGCATCAAGCGCGATGGGGTCGATCGGCTGGTGATTTTGCCGCTTTACCCGCAGTTTTCCATCAGCACCAGTGGTTCCTCCTTCCGCCTGCTAGAAAAAATTTGGTCAGAAGATCCCGCGCTGCAACGGATCGACCACACGGTAATCACCTCCTGGTACAAGCGCCCCGGCTACCTGCGGGCAATGGCGGATCTAATTGCCCAGCAGTTGGATCAGTTTGAGAATCCTGACGCGGTTCACATCTTCTTTAGCGCCCACGGCGTGCCGCTGAGCTATGTCGAAGAGGCGGGCGACCCCTACCAGCGCGAAATTGAGGAATGCACGGAGCTAATCCTGCGGACGCTGAATCGTCCCAATGACCATACGCTGGCTTATCAGAGCCGCGTGGGCCCGGTGGAGTGGCTGCGGCCCTACACCGAAGATGCGATCGCCGAACTCGCTGCTCAGAGCGTTCAGCATCTCCTGGTCGTGCCCATCAGCTTTGTGTCGGAACACATCGAAACGCTGCAAGAAATTGACATCGAATACCGCGAGATTGCTGAAGAGGCTGGGATTCACAATTTTCAGCGAGTGCCTGCGCTCAACACCCATCCGGTCTTCATCAACGACCTGGCTGAGATGGTGGTGGACGCGCTGAATTCGCCCAACCTGACCCTGGATCAGATCGCCCGCCCCGCCGAAACCACCAAGATCTACCCGCCGGAGCGCTGGGAGTGGGGCATGACGACGGCGGCGGAGGTGTGGAACGGGCGACTGGCAATGCTGGGCTTCCTGGCGCTGCTGGTGGAGCTAATCAGCGGTCACGGCCCGCTGCACTCGCTGGGGCTGCTGTAGCTTGATCTGCTGTGGCTTGATAAAAGCTGTGGCTTGATAAAGAACTGCACACCCACTGCACACCCTCAGAGAAGCGGAGGTTTGTCTATGGTCAACGCCCTGAGCCTAGTTTCCTCTCTGGGGCTGAGCCTCTGGATCATGGCTGCGCCAAGTGCTGCCTTGGCTCGGCGATCGCTCAGCGTTGCAGAAGCTCATGTGGCTGAAGCCCGTGCCGAGGATCTGCTGCATCAGGGACAGCAAGCGGCAGATCGCGGCAATTTCCGAGAGGCGATCGCCGCTTTTACCCTGGCGCTCCGGCAAGATCCGACCTTCACGGCTGCTTATCTGCATCGCGGACAGGCACACCACGATGTTGGCAACTTTGACCAGGCGATCGCCGATTTTGAGCAAGCCCTTCGGCTAGAGCCAGAAAACGTCAGAGCGATTTACAGTCGCGGTGAAGCCCAAATCGATGTCGGCAATCCGCAGGGCGCAATTACGGATCTGAGTCGGGCGATCGCGCTCGACCCGACCCATGCCCAGGCCTATGGCGATCGCGCTGTGGCTCACCTGATGTTAGGTAATCTTCAAAATGCCCTGCAAGACTTTGACCAGGCTATTGCGCTCAATGCCCAAAACGCAGACTTGCATTACAACCGGGGCAAGGTGCGGACGGCGCTGGGAGATTGGCGTGGGGCACTGAGTGATTATAATCAGGCGATCGCCCTAAATCCCAATTTTGCTGAAGCCTACGGCAATCGTGGGCTGCTGCGGTTTGAGCAGGGCGATCGCCAGGCCGGACTAGACGACCTCCAACGAGCGCTAGACCTCTTCCAGCAGCAGGGCAATCGAGAAGGCTATCAGTTTACCCAAATGCTGATTCGCCAACTGGAAGCAGTGGAGTAGGCCGTGCTGCAATCTCTAGGTTTTTTCATTCTGTCGGGGCTGTGCGAAATTGGCGGCGGCTATCTGGTTTGGCTGGCGGTGCGCGAAGGCAGGCCATCGGTGCTGATTTTGGTGGGCACGGTGCTGCTGACAGTGTATGGCTTTGTAGCGACGCAGCAGCCTGCGAATTTTGGACGGGCCTATGCGGCCTATGGCGGCGTGTTCATTGTGCTGTCGCTGCTGTGGGGATGGCAGGTCGATGGTCTTGCGCCCGATCGACTGGACTGGCTGGGCAGCGCCATTGTGCTGTTGGGCGTTTGCGTGATGATGTATGCGCCGCGTTCTTAGGTTTAGCAGGCGGGAGCAAGTGCTAGGGTGAGAGATGGACTCGCTTTTGCTGCTTCACGATGGAATTTTCGGGTTTTGATTTTGACCTTGCGCCGACTCGTCTCGCCCAGCAGATCCAGTTTGTTCTAGAAATCGACAAGTTGAAAGGCGTGCTGCGCCAGACCTTGCTGACCGATGCCTCGCGCCGAGAAAACAGTGCTGAACACTCGTGGCATCTGGCCCTGATGGCGATCGCCCTGGCAGAATACGCGCCCGCCCCCATCGACCTGTCGCGGGTGGTGCAAATGGTGCTGCTGCACGACCTGGTAGAAATCGACGCAGGCGACACCTTCGCGTTTGACAGACAGGCTAACCAGGACAAAGCTGAGCGGGAACAGGCCGCCGCCAACCGCCTGTTTGGGCTACTACCGCCCGACTTGGGGCAACCCCTCCGCACCTGCTGGGAAGAATTTGAAGCAGCGAAGACAGGAGATGCCCAGTTTGCCCACGCGCTCGATCGCCTCCAGCCGTTTTTGCACAACCTGCAAACCGAGGGCGGCACCTGGAAGCAACATGGCATCACGCGCGATCGCGTCTTGGGGCGAATGCAGCCTGTGAAGCAGGGCGCTCCCGCACTCTGGCCGGTTGTGGAGGCTTTAATCCACCAGGCGGTTGCAGCAGGCTACTTGCTGCCAGACCCAGACACCACTCCTCCCTCTGACAGATCGTACCCCGACAGATTACATCCTGACTAATCGCACCCCGACGGATAGCACCCCGACGGATAGAGCGACATCACCTGCGACAGCGGCAAGCGAGACTGTACGCCCAGCGTCAGCGGCGAGGTGTGCCCGTGCTTCAGGTGGTCGGCAGCGGCGCAGGCGATCATGGCGGCGTTGTCGGTGCAAAACTTGAGCGGCGGAAACAGGACGCGCAGATTTTCGCGCTCGGCGGCCTCCTGGAGGCGGAACCGCAGGCCACTGTTGGCCGCCACACCCCCGCCAACGGCGATCGCCCCCAGTCCATAATCTTTGGCGCAGGCGATCGCCCGTTTGGTGAGCGATCGCGCCACCGTGTCTTGAAAGCTGGCAGCCAGGTCAGCCACAGGCAGCGGTTCAGACGATTCCTGCAAACTTTGGGTCAGCCGCAGCATCGCCGTCTTTAGGCCGCTAAAGCTGGAATCGTAGGGATGATAGCCGCCCTCTGGCAGAGAAATTTTGCCGTCTGGCAGCGCAAACGCCATCGGATTGCCGTCTTTTGCCAGACGGTCGATCACGGGGCCGCCCGGATAGCCCAGCCCCATCA
Source organism: Thermoleptolyngbya sp. M55_K2018_002 (assembly GCF_015295965.1). Lineage (NCBI taxonomy): Bacteria > Bacillati > Cyanobacteriota > Cyanophyceae > Oculatellales > Oculatellaceae > Thermoleptolyngbya > Thermoleptolyngbya sp. M55_K2018_002. Next base: position 2,023 of record NZ_DVEA01000274.1, on the reverse strand, counting down.
GCCGCGCTACCTTGTCAAAGGCTTCTCCGGCGGCATCGTCGCGGGTTTCGCCCAGCATTTCATACTGGCCGCAACCTTTGACATAAATCAGGCTCGTGTGCCCACCCGACACCAGCAGACAGAGAAACGGCGGCTCTAGCTCTGGTTCGCTGAGATAGGAAGCGTAGATATGGCCCTCCAGATGATGCACACCGAGAAATGGCTTATGGTGCAGCATGGCCAGCGTTTTAGCAGCCGTCAGCCCCACCAACAGCGCCCCCACTAGCCCCGGCGCACAGGTCGCCGCCACGCCGTCAATCTCTGCCCAGCCCAGCCCGCTATCGGTCAACGCCTGGGCGATCGCCCAGTTCATTGCCTCCAAGTGCTGCCGCGATGCCACCTCCGGCACCACGCCGCCATACTGCTGGTGAACCTGGATTTGCGACGACACCACATTGCTTAACAGGTGGCGATCGCGCACCACCGCCACAGCCGTTTCATCACAACTTGTCTCTAACGCTAAAACCGTTGGCATCTCAAGCTTGGTTCCTAACTCAAATACTCAACTTCCCGCCCAACCCCAAATGTAGAGTTCTTTGAACTTTTGTAGCGCCTGTACCCGCTTCAAGCTAATATCAAAAGTCGTCAAGAGCTAATCCTATCAAGGCTTCTGGCAATTGCCAGCGATTTTCCTTGAGCGCTTGTCAATTTTCTAAAAGCTTAACGTGGTCACGCTTCGCTTGCGGAGTATGATCGCTCCAAAGCGTGAATGCTGTTCTAAAAGCATCTTAATTGTTTGTAATAAGTCGTTGCATTTTGTAACAAGGGAAGCAATTCCATGCGCAAGTTGTTTGCTCAGCTATTTGCCCTCGTATTGGCGGTTTCCTTGTGGGGAGGGTTTGCAGCCCCCGCCTCCGCCTATAACCTGACTCCCTGCGCCGATTCGCCAGCGTTTCAGGCGCGTGCTGCTAAGGCTGTCACTGCCCAAGCCAAAGCCCGATTCCAGTCCTATTCCTCTGTCCTGTGCGGCGAAGACGGCCTGCCCCATCTAATCGTAGACGGCAGCCTCTCCCATGCGGGCGAGTTTCTCATTCCTAGCATTTTGTTCCTCTATATTGCCGGGTGGATTGGCTGGGTCGGTCGCGCCTACGTGATTTCCGTGCGTGGCGACAAAGAGCCTGAAATGGCTGAAATCATCATCGACGTGCCCCGCGCTGTGAAATTCATGACGACCGGGCTGCTGTGGCCGCTGGCTGCGGTGCAGGAGTTTACCACAGGTAAGCTGACTGCTCCCGACAACGAAATCACGGTGTCCCCTCGCTAGGCGCTCTCACCTTGGTGTGGCCCGCGCATTTCGCGTTTTTACAGGATTTCAACCAGGTTTTCATTTCAACGGTCTCTCAAGCTAACGTCTCTCACGTTTCGGAGCATTGTTCATGCAGTATTTCTTGAAGTACCTCTCGACAGCCCCCGTGCTGGCAACGATCTGGATGTTCATCACGGCTGGCATTCTGATTGAGTTCAACCGCTTCTTCCCGGATCTGCTGTTCCACCCCTAGTGCGGATCTTGAGTAGAGGCCTGTGGCGCTCGATCGTTCCAGGCCTTGCTTCCGACCCGTTTGCTACTGCGGCTCGTGCGATCGCACAAAGGCTACACCGCCCAGGATCACCCGCAGAGAACCCAACGTTCAGACCGCTTTCTGCTGAGGAAGCGGTCTTCGTTTTTATCTCTTGCGGTAAAATCTGCATTACATCCCTGCCAATCGGCTGCGTTGCTTTGATGAGTCGTATCTAGAGTCCGCTTGCATGGCTGCACCGCTGTCTTGGCTACGCTGCTGTAACGCCTTGTGGGGTGATGGGAAGCAGTCAATTTGGATGGGGGGCATTTATACTGAGGTGCATGGCACTTGTTCTGACACATCTCGCAAACTGGAGCGTCTTGCCCAGAGCTTGCTCAGGAATAGTATTCGGAGCAATAGTATCCGGAGAGTATTCGGAGCAATGGTATTCGGAGCAATGGTATTCGGAGCAATGGTATTCGGAG
>NZ_DVEA01000400.1:0-7208 GCF_015295965.1 Thermoleptolyngbya sp. M55_K2018_002 | reverse complement strand
CAGGCGGCAAACCCGCGGCGAAAGGTTGGGGCTGCGCTTCTGCCTGGGCGCGGCGCTGGGCTTCGGCCAGGGCCATTAGCTTGCGCTGAATCGCGGCAATTTCCTCATCCGTCAACATGAGAGACTCCTGAATCAGTTTTAGTTCAGATAGGCTCGACTCGTTTAAGGGACACTCTAGCCTAAGGCGCTGGGCCACCGCCCGCTCGTAGCGTTTCAGATTTTGCTGGTGCTGCTGCTGGCGCTGGTGGTGCAGCGCGGCCTGCTCCAGGGCTTCCACGTCTGCATCACTAAGCTGGAGGCGCGTTTGCAAGGTCTGGAGGCGATCGCGCTCGGATTTTCGCAGGGTTGGCTCCTGGGCGATCGCTTGCAAAAATGCCGCTCGATATTGCTGTCGCTGCGCTTCCCGTTCGGCCCGTTCCTTCTGCAACCGAGCCTGCACGCGCTGTTCCACCGAGTCGATTTGCACCTGGCGCAGGTCGAGCGCGTGTTGCAGCTTGTCGAGCTTGAGCCGATCAGCGGGGCCAAGGGTTTCGCTAGCCCGCAACGCCGCTTCGTATTCCTGTTCATAGCGCAACAGGTTGTGGCGATCGCGCTCGCGGCGTTCCTGAATTTGCTGCTGCACGCGCCGTTCGATGGCGGCCACGTCTGCGTCGGCCAGTCCCCACACAGATTGCTGCTGTCGGAGGCGATCGCGCACCGCGTCACTGGGCGGGTCGGCTTGCAGCAGCGCCTTGGTCAGGGCTTGCTCATACTGAATCAGATGGGTGCGGTAGGCGGCTTCGCGCTCGGCGTAGGGCTGCATCAGCGCTTCGTGGATCGGCTCCACTTCCTCATCCGACAGTTCCAACACCTGCTGCAATTCCCTCAGCCGACCCAGTTGTGTTGGAGACAGCGGATACGCCTGGGCCAGTTCGGCGCTGAGCGTCTGGCGATAGTCTTGCAGGCGCTCGGCGTGTTCTCGGAAAGGCTGCATCAGTTCTGCCTCGACGCTGAGCGCATCGGCATCCGACAGCCCAAACTGCGATCGCTGCCGTTTCAAAATCGCCACGGATGCGGGAGTCAGTCGCCCGTCGGGGTCAAGCTGCCGCTGCACCGCTTCCCGATAGCGCTGGCGTGGATCTTGACGAAAAACGCGGGTGAGGGCGATCGCCCCGTCTTCATCCCGCAGCGCAATCAGTTCCGGCTGCATCGTCGGCAAAACCAGTCGCACGCGATCGCTCGTATAGGTGTGCAGTTCCTTCACCGACACCTGGCCGTCGTGATCCTGATCCGCCGCGCCCGTTGTCATCCCTTCTACCAGATGATGCGTATACAGCGACAGATCCGGATCGCAGTCATCCAGCACCACGGGCGCATCATCTGCCGCCAGCAAAATCACCCGCCCCTGCGCTCCCAACTGATGCCCAAGGCTAAAGGAGCCATTGGCCCGTGCCGCCACGGCCGGGTCTACCTGAGCATTAAAGCCGCAGTCTAGAATCATCACCTGCTGGCGCGAGCGGCTGCTGCCCGACAGATCGCGCACAAGCCCCACAGGTAGGGCAGTTGCTTTGACCAGTTGTCCGTCTGAGTTGCGGCGGGTGGAACGGGTCGCGAAATAGGCCCGCCCCAAATCGTCGCGCAGCCCCCGCCCCGAAAAGTACATCACCGCCAGATCGTGGGCACTGCACTTGCGAAAAAACTCCTCAATGCGTTCCTCTAGCTCCATGCGGTCGGGGTCAAACACGTGCGGGGCTTCATCAAAGCCACCGATTTCTGGATGCAGCAAAACCTCCCGCAGCGCGTTGACATCGTTTCGAGCGCTCGGAGATGGGCGGACGGCATCCTGATTTTGGTAGTTGCTGACCCCAATCAGCAGGGCATATTTCCCCATAGTGAACGCCTGAGCCAGCAGTAGAATCTGGTGCGGCTGGGAAGGTCACCCGATTCCGGAGCAACCTGCTCCGGGTTGACAGTTCCAGAAAAATGGGCAAGCCGGGTGATGACTCGTCTTTCCTCATTTTCAGAACGCTTAACTTCAAGAATACGGTGATTTTTTCAAAATAGCGCACTTGTACGGTTGCAATGGGCACAACTGGGTACAGTTGGGGGGCGTTTTGGGGACACCCGGCCCCAGTTGGCAGAAACTTAGGGAACGGGAGGGCAGAGCGTAACGGAAGTTAACGAGAAATGAAACGAATCGTGAATAGATAATCCCTAATGTTATGAATCGGCGTAGGTTAAGGGGACATGAAATAGCTCCTGGCAAGCCAGTTAGGACGGGTCAATGGGACAGGTTCATGGGACAGGTTAACGGGACAGGCAAAATCGATGACTCTCTTTTCAGCCTGTTCAGTGGTGATTTCAGCGCTGACCATTACCCCAACCCCTAACGTCTCAATTCCCAATTCCTAACGCCTTGTCATCACGGATTCTCCTCGCCCCCTGGAGTGCCTATGAACGTGCTGTTGCTTTGGCCCGTGATGCCCAATTCCTTCTGGTCGTATCAGGAAACGCTGGATCTGGCGGGATTGCGATCGACCAATCCGCCCCTGGGCCTGATTACGGTGGCGGCGATGCTGCCTGAAGATTGGAACCTGCGCTTTGCCGATCGCAATGTCTGCCCCGAAACGGAAGACGACTGGGACTGGTGCGATCTGGTCATAATCTCGGCAATGGTGATTCAAAAAGCAGACTTTCAAGCGCTGATTCGCAAGGGCGTGGCGCTGGGTAAGAAAGTGGCAGTGGGCGGCCCATACCCGACCTCTTATCCAGACATGGCCCAGGAAGCAGGGGCCCACTATCTGATTCTGGACGAGGGAGAATGCACGATTCCTCTGTTTCTGGAGGCGATCGCCCGCCACGAACCCAGCGGCATCTTTCGCTCTGCCGAAAAGCCCGATGTCACACAAACGCCGATTCCCCGGTTTGACCTGCTGAATCTAGAAGCTTACCTGGCGATTACTGTGCAGTTTTCACGCGGCTGCCCCTTCCAGTGCGAATTCTGCGACATCATTAACCTCTACGGCCGCAAGCCCCGCACCAAAACGCCAGAGCAAATGCTGGCTGAGTTCGATCGCCTCTATGAACTGGGCTGGCGGCGCTATGTGTTTGTGGTAGACGACAACTTTATCGGCAACAAGCGCAATGCCAAGGTGTTCCTGCGGGCGCTCATTCCCTGGATGGAGGCGCACCAGTATCCGTTTATCTTACTGACCGAAGCCTCGCTGAACCTGGCAGAAGATGACGAATTGCTAGAACTCATGGTGAAAGCAGGTTTTACGATCGTCTTCATGGGCATTGAAACGCCCGATACCGAGAGCTTGGTGGGCATTAATAAACTGCAAAACACGCGCCAATCGCTGATCGATGCTTGCCACAAGGTCACGCGGGCCGGGCTGCAAATCATGGCAGGCTTCATCATCGGCTTCGATGGCGAGCGGCCGGGGGCAGGGCGGCGCGTGCGTGAGTTTATTCAGGAAACCGGAATTCCTCAGGCGCAATTTAGCATCTTGCAGGCGCTCCGCAATACCGCCCTGTGGAACCGACTCCAGCAGGAGGGGCGGCTCACCGATGGTCTGGGAACCTTCCATCAGGGCACGATTATGAACTTTGTGCCGACGCGCCCCGTGGAAGAGATCGCCCGCGAGTATATCGACGCTTTCTGGCATATCTATGACCCGATGAATTTCCTGAAGCGCACCTTTCGCCATTTCCGCATGATGAATGGCTGGCGGGCTAAGAGCGATCGCCCCTTCACCCGCACCGAGTGGCAACTCTTCAGTGCGATTTGCTGGCGACAGGGCGTGCTGCGCTCCACGCGATTTCGGTTTTGGGGACAACTGCTGGCGATCGCCCTCACCCGGCCGCGCCTGCTCTACGACTATCTCGTTGCCCTTAGCACCGGCGAGCATTTCTTCCAGTTTCGCCATGTGGTGAAAGCGCAGCTTGAGGAACAGCTAGCGGCCCTGGCAGCCGAGCAGTCTGTGCAAGCCGTGGCCGAGCGGCAGGTGGCCGAGGTGACGGGGTAATGCCAGGTAATACCAGGTAATAGTAGATAATAGTAGATAATAATAGATAATACCAGATGATGACAGGTAATATCAGGTAATATCAATCCAGCATCGCCTCCAAGATTCCCTCTGCGCCAAAGCGGATTACGTCCGTGCAGGGCAGTCCGGTTTCGTCCTGGGTCTGGGCGATCGCCCGCTGTGCGGCTGTTTCCTCCAGGTGAAAGGTGTTGAGGGCGATCGCCACCACCTTAGTCGGGGCGAAGGTGCCGCCTGCACGGACGACAGTTTCATAGACCTGGATGACTTCCGGCAACGGCGGAATGTGAAAACCGGGAAAGCTGCGGATTTCGGTTTGGCCCGCGCGGTGAACCAGGACGAGGTGGGTGGGCTGGCTGCCGCGCATCAGGGGCAGCGTGGCCGTGGAGGCGGGATTCATCAGGGAACCCTGGCCCTCGATGTGCAGAATGTCTTGGTTGGGCGCATTCCGCAGCACGGCTTGCTCGACGGCTCCAGCGGCAAAGTCAATCCGCACCGCATCCAGCGGAATGCCGTCGTGCCCCAGCATTAGCCCCGTTTGCCCGGTGGCGATGAAGCGCGATCGCAGCCCCCGCGCCCGACAGGCCCGGTCTAGCTCCAGGCTGGCAGACATTTTGCCCACACTCATGTCCGTGCCCACTGTCAGCACTCGCTTGCAGGAGAGCGATCGCGCTTTGCCGCTGCCCACGGTCAGCCCTGGGGGTTCCTGCCGCACGTCCCAAATCCACTGTCCATCGCGCACCAGATCCCGCAAGTCGGGAGCCGTCGCCATTGGCGTGTGCAGCCCGTTGACCACCGACAATCCTGCCGCCACGCCGTCCTTCACCTCTTGCCACCAGGCATCGGGCAGCGCCCCACCCGACGGCGCAATGCCAATGGTCAGCACGGTTGGGGAATAGGCCAGCGCCTCGCGCACCGAGGCCACAATCGGCACATCGCGGGGAATCCCAGTCATTTCGAGGAGCGATCGCCCCACCGCCGCTTGGTCAATCACCGCCACAATTGGAATGTCGCTATAGCGCAATAGAGACAGCCCTGTTTTGCCGTGGGAACCCTGCGTTCCCTCATGCAGCAGAATGGCAACCCGACTCTCAGCCGTCAGCATCATGGAATTTACTCAAGGGGTTCAGCAACTCAATTCGGACTTCGGACTAAATATCGGACTAAATTCAGGCTGACGCAGGGGGATGATGTCTCGCAAGAGGATCTCTCGCAAGACGAGTTCTTACCAGAGGATTTCTCACAAACTGGGCCTGCAAGAAATCATCCAAAATCCAGAACATTCATCGCAAGCGCATCAGTCCTATATATTCATCATCAGGGGTCGGGAAGGCAATTATGGTAACGCTTTTGTCTGACGCGCTCATCTGCCGTGTTCCAATCCTGGCTCCGATTCACTGTCCCCGGATATCTGAACCTCCTGGAGGGTGAAATAGAGCGTGCTGCCCTGCCCAGGCTGGCTCTCTGCCCAGATCTTGCCGCCGTGGCGCAGGACAATCCGCTGCACCAGCGCCAGCCCAATGCCCATACCCTCAAATTCTTGCTCCGGATGGAGCCGCTGGAATGCGCCAAAGATCTGATCGGTGAATTCCGGTGGAAAGCCCACGCCGTTGTCGCGGACGAACAGCGTGCGGTTGGGCAGGCAGCCGATTTCGACGCGGGGCTGGGGCGTGGGGCGGCTGAACTTGACGGCATTGTCGATCAGATTGGCGAACACCTGCTGGAGCAGGGTCGCGTCGCCCGACACCGTTGGCAAATCTCCAATCACAAATTCGACGGGGGAACCGGGCTGTTCGTCGGACGTGGCCAGGGCGATCGCCCGATCGACCAGGGGACGGAGCGGCACTGGGCGCTGCACGAGCGATCGCCGGGTGACTCGCGACAGATTGAGCAGCCCGTCAATCAGCAGGCCCATCTTGCGGCTGCTGTTGCGAATGGTGTCCAGATAGTGAGTCACTTTGGGGTCATCCAGCCAGCCGTTGGCCGCTAGGCGATCGCCCAAGACCGCCACAAAGCCCGAAATATGGCGCAAAGGGGCCCGCAAATCGTGCGACACCGAGTAGGAAAAGGACTCTAGCTCGCGGTTGATCGCCTCTAGCTGCTCGGTGCGCTGCATCAATTCCTGTCGGGCCAGCACTAGGTCTGCGACTTGATCACGCTGCGATTCGCAAAGCGATCCCTGCGGAAATCGTCCCTGTTGCGCTGCGGGGCGCTGCTCGGTGAGGTCGATCAGCGTGCAAACTGCCCCTGACGGGGAGGAGCTTGGGGGCAGGGGCTGGATGCTCAGCCTGAGCCAAGTCACAGACCCTCCGAAAGCACCATTCTGCCGAGCCTGGGGTATCCCCACCACCGCTTGCAGGGTCGCTCCAGTGGCGATCGCCCGCTGAACCAACTGCGCCACCGATAGCTTCGACCCCGCTTCACAAATCCAGTCTTCAGTCAGGCATTCGAGCGGGCTATCCGGTGGCAAATCGCCCGTCCGCCCCAAGAGCGATCGCCCTATCTGGTTGCAAAACTGTATCTCGACCCGCCGTCCACAGACCACCACCCCGACGCTTACCGCGTCCAGAATCGATCCCTGCTGCTCCCAACTGTCCACAACACTGCTGACTCTATCGATCGGTTCCACCCTACTCATTGACGCTGATTAACCATCACTCACACACCAGGCGAAACATGGGAGACGAAACACGGGGCATCCGCCACCAGAAAATTCTCTGCCCAATGCTTCTTACTCAGAATTCCCACAAAGGTTACTTTTCTCAACACTGACGCACCTTGCCTGATGCTCTGCTGTTCACCAGCTTGCCCAACACTTACCGACTGACAATTCCCGACCACTGCACCTGCTTGCGCCGCTCTCGCCGATAGGAAAAGAAATGCTCCGGCGTTTGATAGGTGCAGTAGGGGGCGATCGCCACCTGCTCTGGCAGCAGACCCAGATTCAGCAGTTGCAACTGGTTGACTCGGCGCACGTCCAGCCGCACCCGGCCGGGCTGTGGGTCGGGATGCAGCGGCGACTGGGGCAGCGACCCCAGCGTTTCCAGAATGGCCTCAGCAACGCCATCAGGCAGTCGCGGTTTGGCCGGATCGGGCACATCGCTTGACGGTGCTTGTGGGTCGAGCGGGGTAGCGTCCTGTCGCCATCGTCCGGCAAATTCCGGCAATACGGTCGCGCCCACT
>NZ_DVEA01000142.1:0-7273 GCF_015295965.1 Thermoleptolyngbya sp. M55_K2018_002 | reverse complement strand
GGTTCAGGATCTGTTTTTTAATCTGGTCTATCTACTTAGAGCGAATTAGAGAATGCTAAGAGTTTGGGCGATCGCCCTTTGCCAGTTTGTTCTCATAGAAGCGAACTGCGGCGTAGCCCAATCCGTAGAGGAGGGAGGCATTGCTCCCAATGCTGACGGCTGGCCCGGCAAAGGGAATGGCTTCTACCAGGCTCACACCAGCCTTCACCACGCCAGAACTGCTGCTCGACACGCCCCACAGCGTCATCACCTCGCCCCGCCGCGCCGGATCTTCTAGCTCAAAGCCATAGACAGCGGCAATTCGGTAAATCATACCCGCCTGGAGGGCACTGATGGCCGCAATCTCAATGCCCAAGAGACCCAACGCAATTGGGGGTGCGATGTTGGTCGCCAAACCAATGCCCGCCGCTTTCATGGCCGTATCGGAGATGATGCGTCGCGCCAACTGTCGGGGCGTTTCGGCAGGATACTGCTGCTGGAGGGCGGCAACATCCGTCCGCACTTCCGTCAGGCTGACCTGCCCCAGGGATGCCAACAGCCACTTCAGCCCCGGCACCTGGGTCGCGCCCTTAACCAGCGGATTTTCTGCAATGGGCGTGGCAATGCGTCCAACCGTTTCCGTCCCCCGTTCGACCCAGTTGTGGGCATCGGGCACGACCGTTCTCACAGCCACTTCCGCCGTGCTGACGGCAGTATCGGCAACGGTAGAGGCAATGTTGCTGGCCGAAGAGACTGCGCTGGCGATCGCCTCGCTCACATTGTGAACCACATTCTGAACACAAAACCGGGAGTTCCCTGGCTCGGTCATACTTTTCCCTGGAGATTTTTCTCTTGAGAGCTATACTCTCAAGCTTAGGGGCGATCGCCCAATCCAGCATCCACCCTAAGACGCGAGCGCTACCTCAACTTTTTGCTGAAGTTCACCCTGCTGATATAGCTCAATCATCACGTCCGACCCGCCAATGAATTCGCCATTGATGTAAACCTGGGGAATCGTCGGCCAGCTTGAATATTCCTTGATGCCCTGACGAATCTCGTAATCTTCCAGCACGTCTACCGTTTCATAGGGCACACCGAGCGAATTCAAAATTTGCACGACGTTGTTAGAAAAGCCGCACTGGGGCATCAGCTTATTGCCCTTCATGAAAACCAGGATTTTGTTTTGGGCAATCAAGTCGTCAATTTTTGCTTTGAGTTCCGGAGTCATGGTCTTGCGTAGGAAAAAGCTCTGAGTATTAGTAGAGAAGGGTGCAGAATCCAATCTTTTAGCTTTGAAACCCTGCATCTGCTAACAGTGTAGCGGGGAGACTCGACCCTGCGAACCTCCCCGCACTCATTTCGGTGGGTTATGAAGCCTGCCCTGCGGCCCAGGATTCGGGCGTATAGGTCTTCAGCGAGAGGGCGTGAATGGCTTCCGATGCCATCGCCGGGCCAACCGCACGATACACCAACTGGTGCTGCTGAATCAGGCTTTTGCCCTCAAATGCTGAAGACACCACAATCGCCTGATAGTGGTCGCCACCGCCCGTCAGGTCTTGAATCTGCACCTGTGCGTCGGGCATTGCTTCCTTAATCATCGCCTCTACCTGGCTGGGACTAATCATCTCCGCGCTCCTTACTGTGCTATCTAAAGCATTGTGCTGCCTCAAGCATTGTGCATCCTAAAGCCAAGCGACCTCGTGAGCAGTCTCAAACGCTGCCTCAAGAGCCGCTCCAAGAAACTGCTAATCCTGCCTTTCAGCCACCTTCCTACTGACGAGGCGCAGTGGAGGTCGAAGCTGGATCTTGGTTGCGCGGGAAGGGTGAATCCACAAAGCCTAGTTCATAAAGCTGGCGATAGGCCCGCTGCCCCAAATCGCGAGTGGGATTTTGGCTACGAACGATTTGCACCAGCAGCGGCACGGCTAGGTCAGGCTTGTTTTGGGCCCGATGCACCAGGGCAAGCTGATAGGTGGCTTCGTCTCGCAGTTGAGCCGTTTCCAGGGCGCTGCGGCGCTGGCTGTCGGCAATGCGGTTATCAATTGCCGTAAAGCTGTTGAATAGCTCTTGATAGAAGTTAGACAGTTGGTTAAAGACCTGACGGGCTTCTTGCAGTCGTCGCACGGCCAGATCATAGTTTTGCACGGCTGCCGCAGCGCGGGCTTCTTCCATCATCCGTTGGCCCGCCCGCACGCTCAACAGGCTGCCATCCTGAGCCAGCGGGCGCAGGTCATCGGGGTTGCTAGGCGTGACATTGGGAGCGGGAAGGCTGGGGTTTGCAGGGGTAACTGGCTCAAGCTGCTGCAAGCCCGCATCGGGGTCAGCAGGGCTAGGCGTTTGGGCGACACCGACGCTTGGAACGAGCGCAGTCGCAACTGCGGCGGGCATCGCCAAAAGCCAGGTCAAGGAGCGTGGACGAAGGGCGTTGAAAGATACCATGGGCCTCTGCGTAGACTTGAGAAGTTTGAAGAGAATAGACATGAACCTGACCAAATGCACCTGCGAATGCACAGAGTAAATACTACCACTCGGATGCTTTGTCTATTTATTTTTGCTTAAACTTCGTGACCAAAAAGCACCGAGATTACCCAGTTGTGCTATGTACTGGAGGTTCGCTGTTATCTTGCGCTGCCTTAATTAAATCTGCCGTTTAAGTTCCGTTTAAGTTTGCCGTTGTTGTTTTTGCCGTTGTTGTTGAAGTTAGGTAAACCCCTATGACTGGATTTGTGCCACCCGATCGCCCGTCTTCCGGTTCATCGCCGAGGGGTGGGGCCGATTTCCAGGTAGAAGGCAATCCGGTAGACGCGATGCCGCCTGCCTCTGGCGTGTTGGCGGAGCAGGAGGGCATGATTTTGCAGCGGGGCGGCGAGGAACTGCGCCTGCAAAAGCTGGGCGATCGCTTTACGTTTCGCCCGACGGCAGACGCACCCGCCGAGATCACTCTAGAGGACTGGGTTCAGCAGCTAGACGTAGAATCCCTGCGTCCGGTTCCCGGAGTGGACTTGATCGAGGTGAAAACGGCAGCGGGGCAGGCAGATGCCGGGATCGACCGGGCCAGGGCGCATCGGTACGTTGCCTTTGCCAGCCATGTCTATCAACTGGCGCAAAATCCCCAAACGCGGGTCTATCTGACCGATGAGCTAACGGTGCAGTTCGCTAACAGCGTGACGACGGAAGTCATGGGGGCGATCGCCCTCGAATTGGGCCTCAAGCCCGCCCAGCCCGTCGTCGGCATTCCCCAGACCTACGTGTTTGAGGTAACCCCGCAAGCCAGGGCAAACCCGATCAAGCTGGCCAACCAACTCATGCACCGCCCAGACGTACTGCTGGCGGAACCCAACATCGTCATCCGCGCCCAGCAGCTTTATCGCCCCCAGGAGCCAGAATATCCCCGCCAGTGGTATCTGCAAACCCAGGGCGGCTCCCAGATTGCGCCGACGGCCCACATTTCTGTTGAACCTGCCTGGGACGTGACGCGGGGCAGTCGGGCCGTCGTCGTGGCTGTCACCGACGACGGGTTTGACCTGAACCATCCCGACTTTCAGGGGCCAGGAAAAATCGTGCAGCCGCGAGACTTTAAGCTGCAAACCAATCTGCCGCTGCCAGAAGCATCCCACGAAAACCACGGCACGGCCTGCGCGGGCGTGGCGATCGCCGAAGAAAACCAGTTTGGCATCGTCGGCGTTGCCCCTGGATGCAGCCTGATGCCCCTCCGCACCACAGGGTTTCTAGACGACCAGGCGATCGAGTCGCTGTTTGACTGGGCCCTGCAAAAAGGGGCCGCAGTGGTTTCCTGTAGCTGGGGGGCCAGCGCGGCCTACTTTCCCCTGTCGCTGCGGCAGCGGGCGGCGATCAACCGGGCGGCAACCCAAGGGCGCGGCGGCAAGGGCTGCGTCGTCGTCTTTGCCGCAGGCAACGCCAACCGCCCCACCAGCGGCACCGTCAACGAGCAGGGCTGGATGAACAACGTCCTGCGGGGCAACACCCAGTGGCTCAACGGATTTGCAGTGCATCCCGACGTAATCGCCGTGGCAGCTAGCACCAGCCTCGACAAAAAAGCCGCCTACAGCAACTGGGGCGATGCGATTTCCGTGACAGCCCCCAGCAACAACGCACCCCCAGGGATGTGGCTGCCCCAAACGGGCTATACCTACACGGGCCCACAAATTCGGGCGGCCCTGCCGGGGGTAGGCGTGTTCACTACCGATCGTCTGGGGGCAGCGGGCTACGATCCGGACAGCTTTACCAACACCTTTGGCGGCACGTCGAGCGCCTGCCCGGTGGTGGCGGGGGTAGCGGCGCTGGTGCTGTCGGTCAATCCAGACCTGACGGCGCGAGAGGTGAAGCAGATTTTGCAGGAAACCGCCGACAAAATCGTAGACCCCGATCCCGACCCCCAACTGGGATTGCGCTTTGGCACCTACGATGCCAGCGGCCATTCCAAGTGGTTTGGCTATGGCAAGGTAAACGCGGCGCGGGCAGTGGAGGCGGCGCGGCGCAGGCTGTCAGCGGCGATCGCCCCCAGCGAGTGGCAGTCACTTTCCAACACCACGCCCGTCGCCATCCCCGACGACACCCCCCGCGGCGCAACCAGCATTTTGCAAGTTCAGGGCGATTCCCGTGAGGATCGCGCGGATCGCCCCCTGCGCGACCTGCGGATCACGGTAGACGTGGAACACAGCTATCTGGGCGACCTGGAAATTATGCTGCTGCCGCCCCAAGGCGACCCCATTCTGCTGCAAAGCCGCACCCTCGGCCGCCGCACCCGCCTGCAAACCACCTACACACTGCAAACCACGCCACTCCTGCGGACGGTGCTAAACCGCTCGGCCCGGGGCGTGTGGCAACTGCGGCTGGTGGACTGTGCGCCGCAGCACGTCGGGCGGCTGCTGAGCTGGCAGTTAAATTTGGGCTTTTAGGCACGTTTAGGCACATGTAGGCACATTGCTAAACAGCCGTCGCTTTCGGCGATTTCCAGAGACGGTGCAAATTGCGGGGGGCGATCGCTATAAGATAAGGAATGTTGCAGGACATCGCGCTCTGTGAAGCCGCTGCCCGCCCAGGTTTCGTTTTTAGCCAGAATTTAGGTTTTCATCCTCACGAGACAACAATCCTCACGAAATAACAATGGATATCGTCGAATTTTTTGAACAGAGCAGCGGCAAATGGTTCTCTCAGCGCACCAGCCATCACCTGGCGTTCAAGCAAACCGAGAGCGGCAAGTCCGACATCGTCATCGACCTGCTGAGCAAGGATGACCCGGCCGTCGTTGCGCTGTGCCAGCAATACGAAATCGACCCGGCCCTGGCGCTGTGCGGGGCCCGCGTGACCTGGGATGGCACGATGGAGTGGGACAAAGAAAAGCACGAAGGCTCCACCGTGATTGTGCCCGTTGCTGATGCCGACCAGCCCAACGAAGGCAAAATGCTGCGCGAACAGGGATACGCCGAAAAGGCCCCCGTGGCCGGCCGCTACGTCATGGGCGATGACGACTCCCTAACGCTCATCACCGAATACGAAACCATGTATTCCGAAGAGCGCCTCTGGTTTGCCAGCCCCAACCTGCGCCTGCGTACGAGCATCCTCAAGCGCTTTGGTGGTTTCAGCATGGCCACCTTCTGCTCCGAAATTCGCATGGGCGGCGCAAAATAGCCTGCCTGAATTCCCGTCTTTAATCTCTAAACCTGACCCCTAACCCCGAATGACCAACGCACTCGACGACAAAACCATCGTCCGGGACTATTTCAATGCGACCGGATTTGATCGCTGGCGACGCATCTACGGCGACGGTGAGGTCAATAAAGTCCAGCTTGATATCCGCAAAGGCCACCAGCAAACTGTAGACACCGTGCTGGGCTGGATCAAAGAAGACGACAACGCCAGTACCCTGACGATTTGCGATGCTGGCTGTGGCGTGGGCAGCCTCAGCATTCCTCTGGCGCAGATGGGCGCAACGGTCTTCTCTAGCGACATTTCTGAAAAGATGGTGGGCGAAGCAAAGGAGCGAGCCGAGGCGCTGGGGCTGTCGGGCAATCCCACCTTTGCGGTGCAAGACCTGGAATCGCTGGACGGCAAGTATCACACGGTCATCTGTCTGGATGTGCTGATCCACTATCCTCAGGAAGACGCAGCGCGGATGATTGCCCACCTGGGTTCTCTGGCAGAGTCGCGGCTGATGCTCAGTTTTGCGCCCAAGACGCTGGCCTACAGTCTGCTCAAGAAAATTGGCGACTTTTTTCCCGGCCCCAGTAAGGCCACCCGCGCCTACCTGCACCGCGAGGCGGATGTGGTGGCGGTGCTGGAAAGCCAGGGCTGGACGGTGAAGCGCAACGCCATGACCAAGACGCAGTTTTACTTTTCGCGCCTGCTGGAGGTCGTTCGCTGAGTGCAGGTCTGAGTTGGCTCTCCAGGGTGACATAAAGTTTTTCAGAGGGTCGTGTCCTGAGCATCTGAATCAGGGCATCCTACAGGGGTATCTCGTAATTTTCTCGATTGCCCATTCCTGCCCACGTTTACCGTCCAACAGACCCATGAAACTTCTGCGTCAAACCGCCTCTGGTGTGTTGTTCAGTCTGGGAATCCTGTTTCTGATGGTGGCACTGCTCGCACCATTCGATGAGAGTGATCCGCCGGAAGAACGCCGGAGTACGCTGCTGGGCGGACTGATGCTGGGAGTGCCGCTGGTCGCTGGCGGGGGCTGGCTGAGGTGGGGGCTACACCGAGACTGGCAGAGAGAGGAGAGCGATCGCCTCCGTCAACTGTTTTTTCAAACCGCACAGTCCCACAATGGCTGTTTCAGCGTCATCCAGTTTGCCATGGCCGCCAACATATCGGGCAGCACCGCCAAACAATACCTGGACGAGCGGGCAAAGGAGTTTGAAGCCAGTTTTGAGGTAGATGAGCAGGGCGGGGTATTCTATCGCTTTCCGCTACGGCAGTTCGAGCAACCTCAAGATCTGTCTTGATCATGGGTTCAGCAGCCAGAGCGTAAGAATTTTTAACAAAAACTCTCATCAAATCAGACTACTGTAACAATTTAGGTGCTCTTTGCAACGGTTTAGTGCCGATTCGAGAGGAAACACGCCATCATCCGATGCAGTCATTCAGCGCTGGCGTGTTGGGTTGATGTGGGGCGCAAGCTGGGCAAACAGGATCGGGAAGCCAGAGCGTAAGTCTGGATTTCCTGCTTTAGGTTGTCGGGTTGTGTCGAATAAGCTGGTTAAAAGAGCTATGAGAACACGCTGGAAAAGGCACCTAAACCGCTAGTGGATTTTCGCTAGTAGACGCATTTAGT
>NZ_DVEA01000435.1:0-7302 GCF_015295965.1 Thermoleptolyngbya sp. M55_K2018_002 | reverse complement strand
CGTGATCGCGGTCTACGATGCCCGCACTCCTGCTCCCCCAGCGCTCCAAACCGCCTGGACGCAGTTTCAGCAGGGACACCTACGCCCCCAAATCCCCTAAAGTCCGGCCAAGTACGCCTCTCTAAATTTACGCGAAAAACTTACACAAAAAATTTCCGCAAAAAATTTCCGCAAATTTCCGCCGAGCTGACCCCTCAATCTTCAAAGCGGGACACTGGCAACACAAATCCAGGCAGCACGTCTTCGCCAGAAAGTTCTGTGGGCAACTGTCGCACCTCCTTGGGCTGCCCCTGGCGGTAAATCTCCACCTGTTGTTCCTGCGGGTTCAGCATCCAGCCCAATCGAACCCCGGCATCCATGTATTCCTGCATCTTTGCCTGCAACAGTTCCAGGTCATCGCTGGGAGAGCGCAGTTCAATCACAAAGTCAGGGGCAATGGGGGGAAATTTCCGCCGCTGTTCTGGGGTCAGCGCCTGCCAGCGGGATAGCTCCACCCATGCGGCATCTGGAGAGCGAAAGCTGGATGCGCTGGCTTCGCCCCCACCGCCAATCGGCAGCTTAAACAAGGTGGAGGAACTGAAGGTTTTGCCCAGCTTGGTTTGTCGATTCCACAGGGTCAAATCTGCTCCCAATTCCATCTCATAGCTGCCACCCTCTCCCCCCACAGGAGTCATAACAATCAAAGCTCCTTTGGCACTTCGTTCAATAGCCAGGTCGGGGTTACTGCGGCAAAGCTGATAAAACTGCTCATCGGTAAGATGAACCTCACTCGTCTCCAGCACTAGGGGCAACGTCAGTGAAACCATAACGCCTCAATCTTCAAAGCGGGACACTGGCAACACAAATCCAGGCAGCACGTCTTCGCCAGAAAGTTCTGTGGGCAACTGTCGCACCTCCTTGGGCTGCCCCTGGCGGTAAATCTCCACCTGTTGTTCCTGCGGGTTCAGCATCCAGCCCAATCGAACCCCGGCATCCATGTATTCCTGCATCTTTGCCTGCAACAGTTCCAGGTCATCGCTGGGAGAGCGCAGTTCAATCACAAAGTCAGGGGCAATGGGGGGAAATTTCCGCCGCTGTTCTGGGGTCAGCGCCTGCCAGCGGGATAGCTCCACCCATGCGGCATCTGGAGAGCGAAAGCTGGATGCGCTGGCTTCGCCCCCACCGCCAATCGGCAGCTTAAACAAGGTGGAGGAACTGAAGGTTTTGCCCAGCTTGGTTTGTCGATTCCACAGGGTCAAATCTGCTCCCAATTCCATCTCATAGCTGCCACCCTCTCCCCCCACAGGAGTCATAACAATCAAAGCTCCTTTGGCACTTCGTTCAATAGCCAGGTCGGGGTTACTGCGGCAAAGCTGGTAAAACTGCTCATCGGTAAGATGAACCTCTGTCGTCTCTAGCACCAGGGGCAACGTCAGTGAAACCATAGGGTCGTCCCGATTGAATCCCTACTTAGATCCTGGGTTTCATTATGTCATTGGTGAGGATGTCATGGGTGGAGAGGTCATGAGTGGGGATGTCATGAGTGAAGATGTCATGGGTGAGGGCTGGGCGATCGCGCTTGCATCCAGGCGATCGCCTCTCGCATCAGGATCGGGTCGCCCGACGCTAGGTAGGTCTGCATCCGGGCGGCAAAGGCGGCTTGCTGGGCAGACCGACGGGCTTGGTCAACCTGAACAGCTACGTCATGCAGGTGGGCGGGCTGCTGGCGTGGCCGAGTGGCGATCGCCCTCAGCACCCGCTGCACATAGCGAATGCCCGATATTGCATCCGAGGCATTTGCATCCGAAGCATTTATATCCGAGGCATTTACATCCAAAGCATTTATATCCGAAGCATTTGCATCCGAGGCATTTGCAACATCGGTTAGCGTTTCTGGTGGAACCTGGCACAGTTCGGCTGTCTCTGCACCTGCTGAACTCTCCGCTAAACTCTCGGCTGAACTCTCCACTAAAGTCTCTGAGGCTTTGCAATAATTACACCCTGACCCCACTTTTTCTGACTCCACAAAGCCGCTGGAATTGCCTTCAGCCAAGGCATTACACCCTTCCTGAGCTAATAAGCTTGTAGGGTAGACTGAGGGGAATGCGTCCGCCACGCAATTCCCCTCAGTTCCCTGAAATGCATCGGAATTTTCCAGAACTTGAGATAAATGAATCAGGTCATTCGGATGCCAGAGATCTCGATGGCGGTAAAGGGACGCACCGCTAATTCCGTAAGCAACCAAAGCTTTAAATCGAGCCGTAGTTGTCACAGGTAAATGATTGAGATTGAGCAAGTGGGCGATCGCCCTTCGGATTTTTTCTCGCACAACTTCTTGCTGCTGCTGGTTCCAGGTTAGTGATCCAGGCGGAGTGTCTTCTGACAAACTTTTAAGTCGCCTTTGCGATCGCTGAAAATGAAAGTAGTGGCTGTTTTCAACACACCGCGCCCATTCTTCTGCTCGCTTTTCGATTTCGTGCTGATGGCGACACCACTGGCTGTAGCCAGGAAGCGACCGAGCGACTCGGACAATCGTATCAACCAGAGGTTTTCCCTCTAGGGGGCGGGTTCCATGTAGCAAATGCCCAAAGATATAGGTACGGAGGGCAATTCGCCCCAGCAAATAGTTCGTTTGTCCATATCCAGTCCAACCCGGTTCAATTTCGGCACTGAGGTCGCTAAGAAACTTATCTGCCTTACCCGATAGCCCATGCCGCTGGCGACGTGCAGACTTGGCGTAATGCTCCACCACTTGGGAACTAACGGCATTCCGAACTGCCGCAAACTGCCACCGCTCAACAAACAGACGACGAGTGCTGTAGATCGGCTGCCAGTCGGTGTCTAACAAATAAGAACCCAATTGCAGCGGTAGTCGATGTGCTGCATACAGGCTAGGTTCCCCACCAGATACATAAAGTTTGGGATTGGGAAAGATTTCAAGCTGACCAAGCGCAATGCAAAATCCGGCACTTTCTAGAGCAAACTGAAGGGCGATCGCCAACTGCCAGGTTTTGACGGGTTGCTCGAAGGGAAAGTAGAGATGGATGCCACCGCTATAGCTAGACGTACAGGCAACAAAGCCAACCAATCCTAAAGTTTCTAATGCAGCAACCAAACGGCTAATGGCAAAGGGATCACGGCTAGGATGATAGGAACTATTGGCATCAATATCCAGAAGGCAGTAGCGAGTTTCTGCACCAAACCGCACGCCGTAGACTGCTCGACCTTGAAGAATTAGGCGATCGCTCAGGGGATGCCGACTTTCTGTTCTCCACTCCAGCTTTCCAGATGCCGCCAGCGGGGAATGCTCCGCCCAAATATAGTCATAGCGATGGGGAAATAGCGATAAGAACGGTTCGTGATCTTCTTCAACAAACCGAAAGGAGGTTTGAGATTGAGTGCTAAACATATAGGCTCCCGAACCAACGGAGCCAGATCAGAGATCCTTGCGTACTCCCCATTCACGACCCAATGCAGGCCTCTGCATACGCAACAAACATAGCCAGGGATCGGAAAAATCTCTGACAGATATTACCCACAGCCTGTGAAGGCTGCTATCATTCAGTTGCGTAACAAAACAGGTCAAAAAAGCTGGTACTTCTTTGACCAAGATGCATCAGTCGGAACAATGGAGACTTTGGCGAGGCTCTGTTCCGGCTTTTTTATGCGCCGAATTTCAGAATCGTAGATAAACGGATCGGCTTGTCCATAGAACAGGGGAACTAAGGCGTAACGCGATCCATTAAACACTCAAAAAATCAGTTTGAAACACTTTAAAATCGGGCAAGAATTAGAAAATACGGCGGCATGATAGAGCGAATCTACGCCGGAGTGATAAAACTTTGAATACGCCGGAGTGATAGAACAAGACTGCAAGATTCGCCGGAGTGATAGAGCAAACCATACGCCGGAGTGATAGAGCAAAATTGAAAAGTTTAGTGAGGAAGAGTAACTCAGACGACTAGGTAAATCAATTTATACGCTGGAGTGATAGAGCAAGCCATACGCCGGAGTGATAGAACCAGTCGAAGCCATACGCCGGAGTGACAGAGCAAGCCATACGCCGGAGTGATAGAACAGACCCCCAAAATCATACGCCGGAGTGATAGCCCTATAGCGGTTTGCTCAAATTATGGCGATCGCCCTCCGCTATATCTAGTACAATTCCTGCATCACTCATGAATCTGTGGCGATGACAGCGATTCCAACCGACTCCGTTTTTCCAGTGGATGGACAGCTATTGATGGTGCTGCCCAGAGCAGGGGCATCGCTGAATAACCCAGATGTGCGGCTGCCGCTGCTGCGGTCGGATGGCGACGGATATTATCTAGAAATGCGCGTGGAGTCTGATCCGCAAGATGCAGGCGAGGTCGCCGTAACCCGTCGCGTGCCGCTGGAAGACCTGACGCAGGACGAGTGGGAAGAGGTTAAACAGCAGTATGAAAACCTGGATTTTCATGCGCTAGTCGATCAGGGCATTGGTAAGGGACTGGAAAAGATTTCCGATCGAAAGATTCAGCGCTTGTTCATGGCGCTGCTCACGTTTTTGAATCCGCGCCAAGTTGGTATTGTGCTGTATCTGTATCGGCTGGCGGCCGAGCAAAATAACGGGCCGGTGGTCACATTCCGCTCAAATGACTTGCTAGAAAGCCTGGGCTATACCCGCAGCAAGGGGGGGAGCTTTCACGCCAAAGTGCGATCGCAGCTGAATCGAGATTTAGTTGCGCTACACCGGGTAGAGCTAGTGTTGGCAAAGTCCTTGCGTGAGGGAAATAAGATTGGTGCGGAGGTCATTATTAAAAGTATCCTTCGCATCAAGAGCTATAAAATCGAGAACCTTTCCCGTGAGTTCGATTTGGCAAAGGCAGCCGACTATACCTATGAGCTAGCGGACTCCTATACGGTGTCGCTGGAGTTTTTTGAGGGGCCAAGTCGCACGGGCGACTATGTGCTATTCGCCAGCGACATTGACATTACGCAAAAGCTGGGCAGCAATGCTAAAAATGACTACCGAACCAAACTGCTAGTTTACTTAGCCAGCCGACTGAAGTGGGACACGCCGCAGGATGGGCAATACCTGATTATTTCCAAGCAATATCTGTTTAAGAATCTGGATTTGTTGGGGAGCAATTCATCTCGCAATAATCAGATTTTCTGGCGCACGGTAGAGGAGTTGCGCCAGGGTGGATATATTCTCGGCGCTCAGGAACTGCCTGGGAAAAAGAAAACGCCCAGCATTCAGTTTCAAATCAATCCGGATAAGCTAAAGTCTGGCCCGGCTAATGGCTAGCTCTGATGCTGGTTAGCAAGTGTATTCTCTGGTAGAAACCGTTTTCACTGGGGATTTTCTGGGTTGGGGCGTTGATGGCTTTGTAAGGTTCTTGTGTAACTGTCGAGGGTTTACACAAGAACCCGTGAGGGCGATCGCCATTCTGCGGGTTGTTCCTTCATAAGCCAACAGGTTATGAACTCTCCAATTCCTCTTCAATCTCTACGGACAAAACATTTAGCTGAGTTTCTAGCTCTTCGATGGTAGGCAAATTTCCCTTCAGCGGCTCTGGCAAAGAATCCTTGAGTTGATAAGTAGAAATGCCAATGGGTTTATTTAAGTCACGCAGCGCGTACTCAACAACGGTGTGATCCTGAGTTTTGCACAGCACGATGCCGATCGTGGGTTGATCGGCGGGGCCGCGCAACAAGTCATCCACGGCTGAAACGTAGAAATTCATCTTGCCCGAAAATTCTGGCTCAAACTCTACAGTTTTCAGATCAATGACCACAAAGCAGTGCAGCCGGAAATGATAAAACAGCAGATCGAGTCGATACTCTTTGCCGCTGACCTGGAGGGGGTACTGGCTGCCGACGAAGGCAAAGCCTACCCCCAGCTCGAGTAAAAACTCGCGAATATGGCGAATGAGGGCGGCTTCTAAATCTCGTTCCTGAGCCTCTTGCCCCAGGCTCAAAAAATCAAAGTTGTAGGGATCGCGCAAGACCTGCTGGGCTAAGTTCGACTGGGGCTGTGGTAGGGTCTGCTCAAAGTTGGTCAGTGCCTCGCCTTGGCGATGATATAGCCTGCTTTCGATGCGCTGGATTAGGGTGCTGCGGCTCCAGCCCTGCTGGATGGTCTGCTGGATATACCACCGCCGCTCATCTGGGTCTTTGATTTTGTCCAGTAGCGTGCAGTTGTGAAACCAGGGGATTTGTCCAGCAACCTGCTGGACGAATTGCTCATCCGGGTAAGCCTCTGCAAAGGCACGCATGTAGAGCAGGTTCGTGCGCGAGAAGCCCTTCATCTCTGGAAACGCTTTTTGCAGGTCTTTGGCCAGCCGGGTGATGACCTTTGCACCCCAGCCTTGCTGCTGCTGCCGAATCAAGATTTCTCGTCCGACCTGCCAGTAGAGCATCACAAGTTCCTGGTTGACCGCCAGAGCCGCTCGCACTTGGGCATGACGAATTCGCTCTTTCAGTCCGCTCAGGAACGCATCGTAGCTGGCAGGCAGCAGGTCTTGGGGCATCGGCGAGATTTGGCTGGAGGATTCCCGCACCCACTATACCGAAGATTACTGGATGTCGGGGATGCAAGGGCGGATCTGGAGGGTCTGTTAACCAAAGCATGGTTAAAGTGCATCATGCGGAACGGTTAAAAAAACTTCTTGTGTAACTTGTGGACTCTGGTTAGAATCTTACACAAGAGCTTTTAGGACACCCGTGCCGGACTCAACTTTCTCTGTGGATCTCTACACCCTGCTAGAGCGACTGGATCTCGACCAAAAGCGGAAAATTCGCGACTGGCTAACAGGGGCGATCGCCGCTCAAGAATCCCAAATGCTGCTCGAAGTTCCGCAGTGTTCGACGGTTTCGGTGGGCGATCGCCGCCATTATAAAGGCAAAACCTATCAGCACGAAAAGCGCCGCTGTGGAAAGTCTGCCTGCCGCTGTAGTGAAGGAAATCTATCCACAGTTGGGCATGGCCCCTACTGGTATGCCTACTGGAAAGAAGGCGGGAGATTACGCAGTCAATATGTAGGCAAACGCCCACCCTGGATAGAGGATTGATTTAACTTCAGATAAGCAATGCTTCAGGCTGGTAAGGCTTCAAGCTAGCAGGGGGCTTTACGGACAACGTTGTCCGTAAGGGCTATCTATTATTTTGATTGCTATTATTTTGATTGCTTTGTACGCTTGCTCTGAAAGGATTGCTGACCAGATTTGCCCTGTAGCGAAAGAACGGTAGGGAAAGAACGGTAGCGCAAAACAGCCAAAATCTAATACCAATCCCGTAAGAGTTTGAGCACAATGGAGGGTGGTATTCGAGAGGGTAGA
>NZ_DVEA01000094.1:0-7306 GCF_015295965.1 Thermoleptolyngbya sp. M55_K2018_002 | reverse complement strand
GTTTTTCGTTTTTCGTTTTTCGTTTTTCGTTTTTCGTTTTTCGTTTTTCGTTTTTCGTTTTTTGGTTTTCGTTCCATCATCTCATCATCCCTTCCCCCCCTAACTCCGCATCTCCTCGAATCCTTTGAACGCCCGCAGCCGTTCGTGGACGGTGTGATACAGCGTTGGGTCGTCGCCTTTGAAGCCCACTAAGCTGTAGAGCATTACTTTCTCGTCTTTGCGCCCTTTGAGTTCCTGTGCGCCGATGGGGACGACTTCCACCTGATCTTGCACCAGGGCGTAGAGGGAGTCGGTGATCAGGATGTCGGTCCAGAAGTTGCGGGTGAGGGCTTCGACGCGGCTGGCAATGTTCACGGCATCGCCAATCAGGGCAAATTCGCGGCGGCGGATGGAGCCGATGTCTCCGGCGATCGCCTCGCCAAAGTTGATCCCCACGCCGTTGAACAGGATCGGCTTGCCTGCCCGCTGCCACTCGGCTTGCAGAGCGGAGAGCGATCGCCGCATCGCCAGCGCCGCCCGAATCGCGTTCAGCGCATCGGTTTCTGCACCGTGGGAAATGGGCGAGCCAAACTCTGCCATAATCGCGTCGCCGATGAACTTGTCAATCGTGCCACCTGCTGCCAGGATTGCCTCCACCATTGCATTCAGGTATTCGTTAAGCTGCTCAAGCAGTGCTTCTGGCTCTAGCTCCAACGAGAGCGTGGTGAAGCTGCGAATGTCGCAAAACATCACCGCCGCCTGCACCCGCCGCCCTTTCAGGAGGGATTGAAAATCGCTGGAATGGTGTGTCAAAATTTCCTGCACGATGGGCGCGGCGACGTAGCGCTCTAGGGTGGTTCGCAGGCGACGACGCTCAAGCTGGGTATGGATCGTGCCCGTGGTGAGGCAGGTTGCGCCGCTGAGAAAGAGGCACAAACAGGGCACGGCTACGGGCCAAATCTGCTGACCTGCGGTGAAGCTGAGGTAGCCGATCGTGCCCCAGAGGGCGATCGCCCCCACCGCCAGACTCATTTGCATTACTGGCTGCCGAATCAGCGCCATCAGCGCCAACCCGCCGCCCCCCACCAGCGCCAGCACAAACCAACCCCGCCCCTGCGCCGTCGGCAAGGCGTTCTGAATCACGCGGTCTTGCATCAGCGTGGCGATGGCATTGGCGTGAATTTCCACCCCCGGCATCGTTTCCGAAAAGGGCGTGGGAATAAAGTCATTGCCGACATCGTTGGACAGCGGCCCAATCAGCACGATTGCATCTCGAAACGTCCCCTGGCGCTGGTGAACGGCCCAGTTTGTGGGGTCGAGGATATGCCAGAAGGGAACCCGCCGAAACGTCGTCGGCGGCCCGTAGTAGAAAATGTCGCCCGTGGTCACTGCCGGAATTTCAAGCTGGGCCGCCCGCAGCGTTGCCACCGCAAAGGAATCCAGCCCCTCGCCCAGGCCCTGGGGTTGCAGCACTTCGGCAATCAGATTGTCAGACAACTGGTACACCCGCTTGTCGGCATCGCGCAAAAAGTTAATCAGCCCAATTTGCGTCATCGCCGCGCCAAAGTCGGGATTGGGCATGAGGATTTGGCTCTGTTCGCCGCCGTCGGGCGTGCCAAACACCTCATAGTTTGCCGCCAGCACCGCCCGCCCCGGATGCCGCCGGAGCGCCGCCGCAAGCTGGCGATCGTCCTCAGTCCCATAGAAGCTGGGATCGGTCAGCACCAGATCGACCGCCACCGCCCGCGCTCCGTTGTCTAGTAGCCGATCAATCACTTGGGCATAGGCTGCCCGCTGCCAGGGCCAAATCTCAATCGGGGCCAGTTCGGGATAGCGGTCGGGGTCTGCCTGCACGTCTGCTCCCCGCGCTAGCGATTCCTGATCGATCGCCAGAATTATGATATTGGCAGGTGGCTCTAGCTGGCCCCGCAGCCGAAAGAACAATACCTGCGCCTGTCGCTCCATCCACTGCACCGTGCCCAGGTCAACGCCCGTGGCGATCGCCCCCGTCACCGCCCACAGGCCAATTAGCCCATAGCCCAACACCTGCCAGGGCGATCGCGCTAGGGGTGCTTGGTCTGCCGGGGATGTTTCGGAACGCAGCGCGGGCGAGGGTCGAACGCGGCGCAGTGGTTTGAAAAACATGGTGAATCACCCTTAACCGTAGAATGAGAGCGGCCTCGTGCCGTGCGATCGCCATTTGCCCAACGAAGGACACCCAGCAGAATCATCCGCATGATCAAAGCCATCATTTTTGACCTGGATAACTGCCTCAGTGCGGCTGATGACCCCGGAGCCGAACTCCTAGAGCCTGTATTTGACGCAATTCGGCAAGCCAATCAGGGAACCTTGCCCGACGACGTTCTGGGAGCCGCGCTGGGCGACTGCTGGTATCATGCGCTCGACTTTGTGGCCAAGAAACACGACTTCTCAGACGAGATGCTGGCGGCGGGGCAGGCTGTAATTTCGCAAACTCGCGTCAGCACGCCGATGCGGGGCTACGGCGATCTGCACGTCCTAGCAGAACTGCGGGGTGACCCGCTGCCGATGCTGTTTCTAGTTACGTCGGGCTTTCGCCAGCTTCAGGACAGCAAGATTAAGGCGCTGAGCATGGAGCAGCCTTTCGAGCAGTGGTTTACCGGGATCTACATCGATGCAGTTGATGACCCCAACCGCACTAGCAAGCAGGACATTTTTCAAGCCATCCTAAACGCCCATCAGTTCTGCCCTGCTGAGGCGCTGGTGGTAGGGGACAATCCTGACTCGGAACTGGCCGCGGGCGATCGCCTTGGC
This sequence comes from Thermoleptolyngbya sp. M55_K2018_002, assembly GCF_015295965.1. NCBI lineage: Bacteria > Bacillati > Cyanobacteriota > Cyanophyceae > Oculatellales > Oculatellaceae > Thermoleptolyngbya > Thermoleptolyngbya sp. M55_K2018_002. The sequence goes on along the minus strand of NZ_DVEA01000094.1, from coordinate 4,534 downwards.
ATCCCCACGGTGCAAATCCTCCGTCCCGGCGTGGCCCCACCAATCTTGCGACTCATCACATCCGCACCCTGCACGAACTCAAAGCACTCGTTGCAACCCAGACCTAGAAAACCAGCCCTAGAAAAACGGTATCCGCAGCCCCGGCACAGGCAGCCCTGGCACTCCCGGCAGCGACAGCCCCGGATAGATCCGCTGAAGCGTACTCTGAATTGCAGCGTACCCCGGCAGCGATTGCAAATAGCCGTTGAACAGGCTGCCCGACAGAATGGCGTTAATTTCTTCTAGCGTGATGTCTTCGACGGGCCCCAGGGGCGAACCGCGCCGCGTGGCGACCTTTTGCCCCGCCGACAGCACAACCGTATTCTCTGGATCGGCTGACTCTGTAATCGGGCTGGGCGACGGACTGGGCAACGAACTGGGCAAGGGGCTAGGGCTGGGCCGGGTGGACGGAATCCCCAGGCTGGGTCTGCGAGGCAGCGAAAGCTGTTTAGTACCTCGCCCAAAGCGCGATCGCCGTTCTAGCCGCTCTATTAGGGAACTGGGTTCTATAGAGCCAGCCTCGTTCTTCATCACCACGACCTCACCTTCCAGCACCTTGATTTCCTCTCGCCCGTCGTCGTCTACCTCCAGAATGTAGGTCGTGCCGCGCACTCCCGCTGTCACAGACGACGTACAGCCATTTACCGCGCCATTCACCAGCAGCACACCGCGCTGGAGCTGGGCACATTGCCCCACCGTCAGCACCGAGTTATTGGACAGCCGCGCCACGGCTCCCGTATTGAAATTCACCTGGGCACGGGCCCGACCCGTCCGCACCTGCTGCCCTCGATTGGCCACATCGTTGACCCGCGCCTGCCGATTTTGAATAAACACCTGATTGCCGTCCAGCACTTCTGTAATGGTGCCGCGCGTGACGCTGGTCTGCGCCTCCGACTCCTGCGCCACTGCCCCCATCACCAGCACCACCCAAAACCCGATCAGCAGGCTCGACACGAAGCGCCGCCGCAGCCCGAAAATTTGCCCGAAACCTCGTCCCAAAACTTGCCCGAAAACCTGACCCGAAACCTGACCCGAAACCCGTTCCAGAAACCCGATCGAGGATTTTCGATAAGGCATGATTGCACCTGCACATCTACAGAACTCCACTGATCCATTCAGGCATTTGCCAGGGGATTCCGTGAAAAACTTCCGTAAATTTTGGGAGATGATTCAGTGAAATTTTGGATGTTTTTTACACTGCGATCGCCATTTTGCGATCGGTGGCTCAGGTTTCAATGGCAAAGTCGGTTGGGTCGATATCCCAGTTGACCCAGCGGGCGGCTTCGCGGGCGGTTCGCAGGGTCGGCAGCACTCGAAGGACGTGAATTTTCTGGGTGCTGGGGCAGGTCATCTGGAGCAGCAGAAATGGCTCTACGTCTGGATGGGTCGGGATGGCACAAAGCACATACTCGCGCCAGCAATCGACGCTGCGAGACTGGAGGGTGCGGGCGATGCGTTCGTAGCCCATGCCCCGAATCAAAATCTGGCGCAGGGTCGCGTTGGTTTCCTGTAGCAGCCAGCGGGGCTGCCAGTTAGCGATGGGGGTTTGTCCGTAGAGGGGTGGCAGGAAGACCCCGTGGTGGGCATAGAGGCGTGCGCCATCAGCAAAGTCCAGCGCGGGCTGTCCATCTGCGTGGAAGCGTCCCTGGCGATCGCACTTGAGGCAGATGGGGCGATCGCCCACCCAACAGGTTCGTCCCCCTGCGATGACATAGCCTGTGGATTCCATCAGGTGGCGCAGCGCCCTCCAGCGCACTGGGTCAGGCTGATAGCCCAGTTCCGCCTCGCAAAAATCCAGCATCGTGAAATAAGGAGCCAGTAGGCTAATTTCCAGAGAGAATCGTGCTAGCAACTGAGCGTTACGCCATGAGCCGTTGGATAGCACAAATCGCCCTTGAGCCTCCGTCCACAGGCGTTGATCAGCTCGTCGAGCCTGCGCCTGCCAGGCCTCAAACTCACGACGATTCAAAAAGTCTCTGGCGAAGTGCGAGCTATAAAGTTCATCCTGGGGGCGATCGCTATTAATGCAGATCTGCCAGACGGCTCGCAACATTGACTCCGGAAGCTGCCAGTGGAGCCTCTGAAATTCCCACAGTATCCAGACTTGCCAGAAGTTAATCCTGTGCAGGGGCGATCGCCAGTCCGTGCCAACCCAATCAGCCACTTGCCGCCATTTGGGGTCGGCTTGCGCCCTGGGGCTGCGGAACCCCGACTGATAGACGGAGCGCTCGGTACATTTCAGAAAATGGCGATCGCAGACTGTGGTTACCAGAGCGCTCACAGACGAACACAAAACGCCCAACAAAAACATTGCGGCAATTCCAGCAGGCAGCGTTCCCCATAGGGTAATGCGGGTCAGCAGCCTGAGAGAATCATCCACTGCTTTTCCTTCAAGTTCAGACACCGCAGCAGTCAGCAGACACCTGATAAACACCACCGCCCCGCCGCCCCAGATTGTGCCGACGACGATTGCCACCCCTATTGTTGATACCCACTCTTCCCAGTTAGAGCGCATTTTTTGCAATCGCTGGCCCAGCGGGCGATAGGTCAGCGCATCGGTCATCGCGCTGATCACCCCCGGACACACCACAACATTAGGGACTGGCTGCCCAAACGCCGCATAAAACTCCAGCACGCGCTCTGTCACCTGCTGAGCATCGACGGGTTGCGTTGTATGGGCCAGGTCAACCCACTTTTGGCGGCAAGCTTGCAAGCGCGATCGCTGTTCAGGCGTAAGCGGAGCAAGCAGATTGGTCATACCTGAAGTGATTTCGCTCGGCTAATCTTCCACGGAACGAAAAACGACCTGCTGCTGTTCCGTTCCCACATACTCGCGCTGAATCCGAACCTGCCAAAGGCCCCTTGGAATATCAATCGGCTTGTGTTCTTCGTGAACTAATCGGGCAGACTCCGACCGGACACTGAGATACAACGTGCCGTGGCGTTCGTATAGCTCCGCCTCGCCGTCCGCAATGCGGTGTCGATGTCCAGTCACCTCTCCTTCTGCCAGCGTCAAATAGTTCAGTCTTTGCGCTCGGTCTAACAGGGCGGGTTGCCGCTGTGCCAACTCGCTGGACTCCACAGGGGTCAAAATCACATCACCCTGGCGAATCGGATTCATACCACTTCCTCCAAATCAAAATTCTCGAAACCTGCGGCGCAAGTTTCAAGCACCTATTGAGTGCAGGCAGAAGGGTTATGCCTCTGGCTGAATGCGATGGGTCTCATCCAGCTAAAGCGGAGGCTGTTGGCTTAGCTTGAGATAGGCCTGTTGTGCCGCCGCCTGCTCCGCTGCTTTTTTAGACTGGCCCTTCCCGATTCCCACACACTGATCTTGAATCCAAACCTCTGCGACAAAGCGCTCCGGATCGCCGTAGTCTTGCCCTACTTCGGTCACGCGATATTCTGGCAGGGCGCGATAGCGACTTTGGGTAATTTCTTGCAGTGCGCCTTTGTGATTTTGGCGGGTGGGGTCTTGGGCAATGTCAGCGGCGATCGCCCGAAAGTGGCCATCCAGCCACGGGCGAATCAGACTGAGATCCTGGGTGCTGAGGTAAAACGCCGCCACCATTGCCTCTAGCGCGTCTGCCAGACGGGTTTCTCTGCCCACCGGATTTGCATAGGCAGCGGCTCCCATCAGCAAGTAGCGCTCCAGGTTGTACTGATCAGCGATGGTAGCCAACGTGCGATCGCTCACCATGATGCCCCGAAACGCCGACAGTTCTCCCTCCGGCTGCTTGGGATATAGCTCATACAGCAGTTCCGCCGCCGCCAACTTCACCACCGCATCGCCCACAAACTCTAGGCGCTCATAGTTCTTGCTAGCCGAAGCCGTCGCATGGGTCAGCGCCTGATCCAGCAACTCCAAGTCCACCGGAGCCATTGCAGACAGCCCCAGCTTTTGCATCAACCCCCGCAGCTTCGTTTCACGAGAAGGATGGAGAACCATTTGTCACGCTCCCCTCTTCGTTCTTCCCTCTCCCCTCTTCGTTCTTCGTTCTTCGTTCTTCGTTCTTCCCTCTCCCCTCTTCGTTCTTCCCATCCAGCCTCGTCCCCCGCACGCAGGCCCCCGACAGATTTGCCCCGTCCAGGTTCGCGCCTTCTAGTTCAGCGCAGAGTAGGTTTGCGCCGACCGCGTTGGCTCCAGCCAGGTTCGCATCCTGGAGGTCGGCAGATTCCAGGTTTGCCTCGGTTAGCACCGCGCCTTGCAGGTTCGCCTGCCGCAGATTGGCGTGTTGCAAATTGGCGTTGCTGAGGTTTGCGCCGCGCAGGTCTGCCCCGCGCAGATCGACCCCGCTCAGGTTCACGCCCATCAGGTTTGCGCCGCTGAGGAATGCGCCCGTGAACACGGCGCGGGTGAGGTTTGCCTGCATCAGGTTTGCGCCGCGCAGGTTGCTGCCGCGCAGGTCGGCTTCGCTGAGGTTGCTCTGCATCAGGTTTGCGCCGAGAAAATTGGCCCGCAGGTCGGCGCGGCTGAGGTCACAGCCCATCAGGG
>NZ_DVEA01000194.1:0-7411 GCF_015295965.1 Thermoleptolyngbya sp. M55_K2018_002 | reverse complement strand
CACGGATGCCGTCGATGTCCACGGGGGGAGCAGCGATGAAGGCGATGATGAAGCAGGTAGTTGCGGTGAGCAGAGTGGGGATCATCAGCACGCCGAACCAGCCCACGTACAGGCGGTTGTTGGTGCTGGTGACCCAAGCGCAAAACCGCTCCCAAGCCGAGGCGCTATCGCGCCGCTGAATGGTTGTAGTCATAATAAATGCGATCGAATTGCGAATGGATAAATGAGACGGGTTAGCATAAAACCTTCCCGTTCTTTGCATAATAGTTACATTGAGTCAATCTAGCTAAGGTTCTTTACATTTATTTGTATGTTGAAAGGCTCCGATTTTCTTTAGAATTGCCTCAGTTTGAGGAGCAGAATTTGAAATAAGGCTGGAGACAAAGATTCCAGCTTTTTCTAAACAGCAATGGACGACTTTGTATCAGAATGTGAAGCAAGCGATCGCCCCTTGATTTATTTCAAATTGTAAACAGTCCGAATTGTAAACCAGCAGGTATCCACACGCTGGGTTGAGCAATCCCCAAACCCATTGCAACTGATGCTGCATATAGCCAAAGCTCACTGGCAGGCGATCTGCGCCCATGCCGAACAAACCTACCCGCAAGAATGCTGTGGGCTGCTGCTAGGACGAACGGCATCGACAGGCGATGAAACGATTCGGACGGTGGTGGAACTGTGGACGGCTGAAAATGCCTGGAACCCAGAAGCCGCTGCGCTGATTTCAGACCTGCTGAGCCAGTCTCAACTCACCAACAGCAAGCGCGATCGCTACTGGATTGATCCCCAAGAAATGCTGGCTGCGATGAAATATGGGCGCGATCGCCAGCTCGACATTATCGGCGTGTATCACTCCCATCCCGACCATCCCGCTGTGCCCTCAGAATGCGACCGGGCGATCGCCTGGCCACACTATTCCTATATCATCGTGTCTGTTTCTCAAGGAAGCGCCCAGGATTTACTATCCTGGAACTTGGATCAAGACCATGCCTTTCAGGCAGAACCCCTCATCTGTTCTGAATAATTGTGATGTCGAGATGAAGTGTGGCGGGATGTTGGAATATTTGGAGTATTGGAGTCGTAATCTGATGAAAAGATTGAAAAGATTCTGACGAATCGATTGAATCAGTTTTAGGGAGAAACGGACATGAGGAAGGCAAATCCAAATCCTCCCTCATTCCGCCTGAATCCATCACTCCGTTACCCCAAAACCTTAATATCCTGTCCTCGCTCCTAACCTCTAAAACCTGATACCCAAACCCCTATGCTCAATCCCAATCTGGACGAAATCCAGTTAACCAAAGACGACTACGAACGATATTCCAGACACCTGATCCTGCCGGAGGTCGGTGTAGAGGGGCAAAAGCGGCTGAAGGCGGCTAGTGTTCTCTGCATCGGCACAGGCGGGCTGGGTTCCCCGTTGCTGCTGTACCTGGCGGCGGCGGGTATTGGCCGCATCGGCATTGTGGATTTTGACGTGGTGGATCACTCCAACCTGCAACGGCAGGTGATTCACGGCACCTCCTGGGTCGGCAAACCCAAAATTCAGTCCGCCAAAAACCGGATTTTGGAAATCAACCCCTACTGCCAGGTGGATCTTTACGAAACCCGCCTCAGTTCCGAGAATGCGCTGAGCATTATGGAACCCTACGACATTGTGGTAGACGGCACCGACAACTTCCCAACGCGCTATCTGGTGAACGATGCCTGCGTCCTGTCGGGCAAGCCCAATGTCTACGGCTCTATCTTCCGGTTTGAGGGGCAGGCGACAGTGTTTAACTACCAGGACGGGCCCAACTACCGCGACCTCTATCCCGAACCGCCGCCACCAGGCTTGGTTCCCTCTTGCGCCGAGGGCGGTGTGCTGGGCATTCTCCCCGGCGTGATCGGTGTGATCCAGGCGACGGAAACGGTGAAGATTATTCTGGGGCAGGGGCAAACCCTGAACGGGCGGCTGCTGCTGTTCAACGCGCTTAACATGACCTTCCGAGAGCTAAAGCTGCGCCCCAATCCAGAGCGTCCGGTGATTGAGAAACTGATCGACTACGAAGAGTTTTGTGGAATTCCCCAGGCCAAAGCAATGGAAGCACAGCAACAGTCTGAAATGCAGGAAATGACCGTGACTGAGCTAAAGCAACTGCTCGACAGCGGTGCAGATGGCTACGTGGTGATTGATGTTCGCAATCCCAATGAATACGAAATTGCCAGAATTCCGGGTACGACGCTGATTCCGCTGCCGGAAATCGAAAACGGTGACGGCGTGGCCAAGGTGCAGGAGTTGCTGAATGGGCACAAGCTGATTGCCCACTGCAAGATGGGCGGTCGCTCGGCCAAGGCGCTGGCGATTTTGAAAGAGCGGGCTGGGATCGACGGCATCAATGTGAAGGGCGGTATTACTGCCTGGAGCCGCGAGGTTGATCCCTCCGTGCCGGAATACTAGGTCATGGAACACTAGGTCAACCGATGACCTCTCCCGTGGGGCGATCGCCCGTTTTGTGGCGGCAGGTTTTGGGGCTGGCTGCGGTGCAGTCGGCAATTACGCTGATGTGGGTGATGTATGGAGCCTACGTCCCTCAACTGCTGGAGCAATTTGGGCTACCGATCAGCCTGGGGGTGGCGATCGCCGCTCTGGAAAATGCGCTGGCGATCGCCTTCTAGCCGCTCATGAGGAGTCTGTCTGACCGGGCGCAGCGCTGGACAGGCTCCCGCTTCCCCTTCATTGCCGTCGGGGTCGTGTTAACGGCGACGCTCTTTTTGGCGATTCCTGGCATCACAGTGCTGGGCACGGGCACGGCGCTGCGGGGTCTGATGCTGTTTGTGCTGGTGGCGTGGTCGCTGGCGATGACGGTGTTTCATAGTCCCGTGCTGTCGCTTTTAGGGCACTACACCACGGTTTCGCATTTGCCGCTGGCCGCCAGCTTCCTCACGGTGGCCAGCGGTATTGTGGGGACACAGGTGCCTGTGGTCAACCAGATGATCTTGAACCTGGGGCCGCTGGCCACATTCTTGGTGGGATCTACAGTGCTGCTGCTGGCGGCGGCGCTGCTGAGGCGGCTGGATGCGCCAGTTTCCTCCACCCTGTCAGGGGCGATCGCCACGGATGCGTCACCGTTTCCCTCGCTGGGCAGCCTCGGCTTTTTGGCGGCGGTGGGGCTTTGCCTGGGCTGGGGGCAGCGGCTGATGATGGATGCGGTGCGCGGCATGACCTCGACCCATCTGCCGGGTCAAAACTTGAATCAAATCATGCTTTGGGTGGCGATCGCCATTGCCGTCGTTGCCGTGCCCTTGGGGGCGATCGCCACTCGCCTGGGCAATCGACTAGCCCTCACGGCTGGCGTACTGGGGGCAGTGCTGGTGGGGACGCTGTGGGGGCTGGTGCCCTCGGCGGCGATCGTAGCGCTGGGTATTCTGGTGCTGATTTTGGCGCTGGCGCTGATTCAAAACGGCGGCCTGCCTGTAGCCCTTGCCCAAGTGCCCGTGAGCCGCGCTGGGCTGGGCGTGGGGCTATACCTCGGCGGCGTTTCGGCGGCCAATCTCCTGCAAAATGCTTTGCAGGCGGGTCTGCTGTCACTCAGCCTGGGTGGGCTGTCGCTGCTAGGCGCGGCGGCGCTGCTGGTGGCGATCGCGCTGCTGTGGGCCCGCAAGCCTTCTCCTACTCCTGGGTGAGGGGCGGTCGCCCAGTCAGATCCTCCAGGATGGGCAGATAGTTTTACGCAAGTTGGGTGAGGTGTTAGCTCTGTTCCAGCGACTATTCTAAGAAGCATAGAGGTTAACTCTCAGTTGCCTGATGACAGGCACCTCTTGTTTGAGAAACGGGGCTAAGGGGGCTTGCCCCGTTTTTCTTTTTAAATCTGGTTAAATCTGGCTGGTTAAATCTGGCGACAAACCAGCTAGCGATAAGAAGTCACCAACACTTCGGTAATTTTTCCCCGGCGACGGGCGTTGGAGTTGATCGAGCGGGCGGCGGTGATGGTGTGGGTGGGAAAGTCGGCGTAGAGGTCGCGGATAAACTCACAGTCAGAGTTGGACAGCATCGCCTTGACCCCGCGCCGCGCCAGCTCTGCAAACACATCCCGCAGGCGAATCTGGTCGTCTCGGTTAAAGGCGTAGCGGTTGTAAGACGTGAAGCGGCTGGTGGCGCTGATGGGGTAGTAGGGCGGGTCGAGGTAGACAAAATCCTGCGGCGTGCGGGCGTGTTCCAGCACCATCTCAAAGGGATGGGCGAATAGTTCCGTGTGGCGGAGGGCGATCGCCGCTGCTTGCAGCAAGTCTACGTGGCAGATCTTGGGGTTTTTGTAGCGACCCATCGGCACGTTGAACTGGCCCCGCGAGTTCTCCCGATATAGTCCGTTATAGCAGGTTCGATTTAGGTAGATTAGCCGTGCCGCCCGCTCCACATCCGTCGTGCCCGGATTGCTCCGCACCCAGTAGTAATAGTCCTGACCGTGATGAAGCTGGTGTTCTTCCAGCAGCACAATCACATCCATCACGCGATCGCGCACACAGCGATAGACGTTCACCAACTCATCGTTAATATCCATCAGCACCGACCGCGCCGGTTGCAGCCGAAAAAAAATCGCGCCGCCCCCCAAAAACGGCTCGTGATAGGTTTCAAACGAATTGGGAAAGTAGGGGAGATATTGCGAGATCAGTTGTCCCTTGCCCCCGGCCCACTTGAGAAAGGGGCGCGGCAAGAGAGTGGGCGAAACGCTAGTAACCAAGGAACTATCCGGGGAGACGGTGCAGGTACAGATGAAATTACCCATTAGAATAGATGACGAGAAAAATTTCGGCGCATTTTCTTATTTGCAAATCCAATGCAAGACTTTTTTACAAACGTTTCTCGCTATCCCCGCTATCTCATCAGCTTTTCGCTGGGCGTGCTGTACACGTTCGTCAAGCCCTTGCTGCCGCTGTTTCAAAAGCCCACCACGGCGATCGCCACTTCTCTCCTCCTGCTCTCCGGCTTTGCCTTCATTGCCTTTACCCTCCGCGCTATGCTGGAGCTTTAGGGATTCAGACGCTCGGTGTCAGGTGCTAGGTCGCAATCACCGGATACCTCCTGATCCCTGACCCCGATCCCTGACCGCGATCCTTGACCCCTGAACTCTGATTCCTTTGCAACCCTATGGCAACCGATCGGCGGGTTTTCCGCGTCGCAGAATTAATCAAGCGCGAAGTCAGCCAGCTTCTGATCTCCGGCATCAAGGACGATCGCGTTGGCGTGGGCATGGTCAGCATCACCGAGGTCGATGTGTCGGGCGATTTGCAGCACGCCAAGATCTTCGTCAGCATTTACGGGTCGGACGAGGCCCGCGCAGAGACGATGGCGGGGCTAAAGTCTGCTACGGGCTATGTCCGCAGCACGCTGGGTCAGCGGATTCGCCTGCGTCGCACGCCGGAAGTTGTGTTTGTGGAAGATCGCTCCATCGAGCGGGGCACTCAAGTCCTGTCGTTGCTCAACCGCCTCAGCGCCGAGCGCAAGCCAGAGACTTTGGAAGCCCTCCAGTCGTCTGAGAACCAGGCTGACTCAGACTTTTCCGACGAACCGGAAGATGAATTTGACGATGAACTCGACGACGAACTGGAGGATGAACTCGATGACGAGTTCGACGATGAACTCGACGATGAATGGAATGACGAGTTCGACGACGAATTGGACGACGAACTAGACGATGAACTTGATGACGAACTGGACGAGGATGAGGACGATTCCCTCATTCGCGCTGAGGATTAGCCCCATTTCTAGCCCGGTTTCATGACGACTCGCGCCCAGCTTCGTCCCCAGTGGGAATACCTGTCGCTGCCGCAGCAGGTGGCGCAGATGGTGGTCGTGCGGGCCTCCGGCTACTGGTGTGACCATCAGATTCAGTATCCCGCCTGGGAGCCGCCCCTGGAAACACTGCGCTACTGGGTGGAAGATTTGGGCGTGGGTGGTGTGATCTTGCTGGGCGGCAGCGCGGCGGAGGTGGCCGGGCGATCGCACTGGCTCCAGTCCTTGGCGGAGTTGCCGCTGCTGATTGCCGCCGATGTGGAAGAGGGCGTGGGGCAGCGATTTGCAGGCGCGACCTGGTTTCCGCCGCCGATGGCGCTGGGTGAACTTGCCAAGCGGGATTTGCCTGCGGCGTTGCGCGATGCCGAGGCGATGGGCGCGGCCCTGGCGCAGGAAGCCCTTGCTGTGGGCATTAACTGGGTGCTGGCTCCAGTGGTCGATGTGAACAACAACCCAGCGAATCCGGTGATCAACGTGCGGGCCTTTGGCGATACGCCAGAGATCGTCAGCAAGCTGTCCACCGCCTTTATTCGGGGCGCACAGCGGTTTCCCGTGCTGACCTGCGCCAAGCACTTTCCCGGCCACGGCGACACCGCTACTGACTCGCACCTGGATTTGCCGCTGATTCCCCACGGATTGACTCGACTAGAGCAGGTTGAATTTCCGCCGTTTCAGGCGGCGATCGCCCAGGGGGTCGATTCTGTCATGAGCGCCCATCTGCTGATTCCGGCGCTGGATGAACGCTGGCCTGCCACGCTGTCGCGCCGGATTTTGACCGGGCAACTGCGCGGTCGCCTGGGCTTTGACGGGCTGGTTTCAACGGATGCGCTGGTGATGGGGGCGATCGCCAATCACTATGGCCCCCACGAAGCCGCCGTGCTGGCCGTGGAAGCGGGAGCCGACATTTTGCTGATGCCTGCTGACCCAGAGGGCGCAATTCGGGCCGTCTGCGATGCCGTCGCGTCGGGCCGCATTGCCCCAGCGCGGATTCAAGACTCCCTCGCCCGCCTTCAGCAGGCCAAGAGCAAGCTGCGTCCCCAGATGCCCACGGGCGGCACGTCCCACGCCTGGGAAAATTTGCCGCCTGCTGGGTTCGACATCGAGCCGCTGATGGCACATCTGGCTCAACCCCAAGCCCAGCACTTGGCGACCGACCTGCTGCAAGGGTCGATGCGGGTTCATGTGCCTACGCGCTCCCGGTTGCAGGATCTGACCCTTGCCGCGCCGCGCCGCACGCTCATTGTGCTGGATGATGTGCTGGAGCGAGAGTTTTTGAACCGCACTGCGCCAGCGATCGCCCTCCCCAGACAGCGCGGCCTTCGGGTGGAAATCGTCGATGGCCACACACCGGCCGGCCTGGTGCTTCAGGAACCGTCGCCCACGCCTACGCTGCTGCAACTCTTTGTGCGGGGCAACCCGTTTCGCGGCAGCGCCGGACTGAGCCAGCTTGCAGCAGGGTGGTTTCAGCATTTGCTAGACACGCAGCAGTTGGTGGGGCTGGTGGTCTACGGCAGTCCGTATATCCTGGAGCAGTTTTTGCCGCAGTTGCCCACCGAGGTTCCCTATGTGTTCACCTATGGGCAGATGGCGCAGGCCCAGGCGATCGCCCTGCAAACCTTGCTAGTTGATTGAGCTAGT
>NZ_DVEA01000231.1:0-7415 GCF_015295965.1 Thermoleptolyngbya sp. M55_K2018_002 | reverse complement strand
CGCAGAGGTTGGGTAGCGACAGACTTGGGTCAGTGTGCAACGTCCCAAAAGGGATCAGGGGGGCGATCGCCCAAAGATGTCGGTGCTGCCAGATGAGGGCGATCGCCCAAAGATGTCGGTGCTGCCAGATGAGGGCGATCGCCCAAAGGTGTCGGTTCTGGGAGATAAGGGGCGATCGCCGAAAGGTACGGGCGCTAGGAGATGAAGGGCGATGGCCCAAAGCTGTCGTTGCTGCCAGATGAGGGCGATCGCCGAAAGGTGCGGGTGCAAGGAGATGAAGGGCGATCGCGAGGGCTAACGTAGACTCTGAGAGAGGGAGTCAACAGGTAGCCGCGAAGAAGTGCTGAGCAAGCGGGCGGCAGAAAAATTGTCCGTGAGAGTTCAAGGTTATCTGCTGCCGCACAACTTCACCGTTGGGGAGAGTGATTTTTGGAGGGATTGTGGAACGCTAGAGAGAGTTCCTGGAAGTAACGCTTAAAAAGGGCTGGTGGGCGATCGCCCTCACCTGTGTCATCACACCGGCCCGCGCAAAATACCTACTCGCGCAACAATTTTGCATAATCTACGTCTCAACGATCAACATATCTGGATTAATCCTGGTTTATTTTTTGATCTTGAGAAATCCCGAAGCTTCAGGCAAGCTTGTTGTTATCTGTTACGCCTAACTCCTGAACTCCTCTGCACGTCAACATTCCACACTCTGGCAAAGCATCATGATTGACTTTCTCCTTCACCAATTTGGCAATCTGCGCCGCCGCTGGCTCTATGGGTTGATGGCAGGCGTGATGGCAACTGGGCTAATTGTGCTTAGCCCTTCGCCGTCTCATTCGCAAACCGTGCCGCGCTGGCTAGAACTGCTGATTCGTGGGGCGCAAATTGTTCAAATCTCCAATATGTCGGAGCGGCAAGAGTTGGAGCTAGGTCGGCAGATCAACCAGCAATTGTTGACGCAGCAGTTTCGGCTTTATCGGAATTCGACGGTTTCTGAATACGTTAACCGCGTGGGACAGGGACTCGTGCCCCACAGCGATCGCCCCCAGATTCCCTACACCTTCCAGGTGGTCGAGAGCAACCAGATCAATGCCTTTGCCACAATGGGCGGCTATGTCTACGTCACCACTGCGCTGCTGCAAGCAATGGACAATGAGGCTGAGCTAGCGGGCGTATTGGGGCATGAGATTGGGCATATTGCCTCGCGCCACTCGGTCGAGCAGTTGCGCGATCGGGCGATCGCCGCTGGAGCCGCCCGTGCCGCCGGACTGGACCGCAACACGGCCGTTGCTCTGGGTGTGGAACTTGCCATCAACCGACCCAACAGCCGCCGCGACGAATACGAAGCCGACGAGCGCGGCCTCAACAACATGATCCGCGCTGGCTATGCCCCGATTGGCCTGGTCAGCTTTATGGAAAAACTCCAGCAGCGGGGTGGCTCGGTGCCCACCTTCCTCAGCACCCACCCCAACTCTGGGGAACGCGCTGCCCGCCTGCGGCAGATGGTAGATGAAGCCGCCCTCACCCAGGGCAAAGGGCTAGACACTGCCGACTATCGCAACCAGATTCGTCCGCTTGTGCGCTAAATGCTCTCTCTTAGCAGGACCGTGAAATGAGACGCTGGATTGCCGGGGTTGGCGCGGGCGTGGTGTGTGGCACCGCAGGCGCAATGGGCGTTGGGGCCGGTTTGGGGCACGCGCTGCCGCCGCCGGAGGACGTGCCAGAGGAGGTGCTGCGGACGCAGATTGTGCTGGAGGGGCGATCGCCCGTCACGGGGGAACCGCTCACTGCAAGCGAACACGCCACCCAGCAGACCAGTCGCCAGACGGCGATTGAGGAACAACCCCGCGATCTGCCGCCCGAAATCCGGCAAACAGTGATGCTGCTGAAGCTGCGGCGGCTACTGCGCCCGGTGTTGCCGTTTATTTTCTAAACCCAGCAATCGTCGAGCCGTTCAAAGCGAGTAGCGATCGCCTGCACCAGGATTCAGGTACGGCCGGTCAAGCCACAGCCCTGCCTGCTGAAACTGACGGGCGATCGCCGCTAGCCGGGCGGTTGGGTCGGCGCTGTCTAGCAGCCCATCGGCAACCAACTGAGCGCGGTGCAGCCCAAACTCGATCGCCTCGTCGCAGGCTTCCTCCATCGGTTCCTCCGCTAGCCCTACTCCCGGCGCGAGGGCCTTGGTAAACAGAGGCACGGCCCGCTGGAGGTGCGATCGCACAATCGGATAAGCCTGCCGCAGCATCGGAGCCGCCGTCTCCCAATCGACCTGGCACAGCCGCAAGATGGCTGCGTCGCGTCGCCCATAGTCGGCCGGGTCGTGCAGCAGTCCGAGGGAAAAGGGCAGTTTTGCCTGATTCAGCGCGGGAATCAGGACGCGCATGAGGGCGATCGCCCCCGCAGGAGACAGGTTGAAATAGACCTGCACCGCTGGCGCATCGGGCGAAATCGGGCCGCGATCGCCCAAAACGGTATAAAAACTCGCGTCCATGCGATGGGGCGGCATCCACACTGCAATCGCGTCGCCCACTGCCGGATGTTTCTGGGAGGGAGATAAATGGCGATCGCGCTCCAGCCGCAAAATCAACCCATTACGCTGAACCAAGGCCGTCGTTTCGTCGATCTGGGTGACAATCCAGCCCGCGTCAAAATAGCCCTGTCCTGTGTTTGCCGCGCTAAGCTGCTCAAAAAATTCCACATCCACCCCAGCCTGCACCGAGTTTCGCAGATCCGTCGCCGCAGGTTGGTCGGTCAGTTGTCGGCCGCAGAAATAGAGGTCGTAGATCACGTTGCGAAGCTGGAGCCGCAGATAGGAGCGCTGTACCTCCGACGGCAACTGGTCAAAGGGGCGATCGTCTTCTACTAGCACCGCCGCCGGACAGCGATCGTGATAAATCCGTCCCTCTGGGCTGATGTGGAGATGTCGCAGCAAATCGTCTAGCCCCGCTCCGGGCGGCAGCTTGAGCGTCGGGGTCGCGTTTGAAACTGTCGCGGGGGAACCTGCTAGTTCGCCAGAGCCGGATGTCGCCGCAAGGTCGGATTGGCTATCTGGCTGGTTGCCCGATTCTGGGGCAGATGTGTCACTGTCTAGCCAGTCCTGAAGCGGCCCGCCAAAAATCGACCGAATCGACGCAGCGGGGCGGTTCAGCAGCGAATTCGCCACCTGCATCGTGCAAATGCCCACATTGCCCAGCGGCTCGAAATGTAGCGCCTTGACCCGCAGCGTGCGAATCAGGCTATAGCCCGCAAACTGCATCGCCCGCTGCCAAAAGTCTGGCGATCGCCCCATTTCGGGAAACGCCGCTCCATAGCCCCGCACGAGCGATCGCAGCGACGGCTGGAGAGTCTCCAGCGGCGTGGCCGCCAGCCGCAGCGCCTCGGTCAACTCCAGCCCCGACACCACCAAACTCTGTAGCCATAGCCGCAAATAGCAAGCAATCAGAAATCCCATATCCAACGCTGGGTCGCCCCATTCTGCCTTTTCCCAGTCGATCAGACGCAGCGGTTGCGGGGCAGCATTCAAAGGCTGATCGTTCGCGGATGATTTTTTAGCTGATTCTGCTGATTCTTTTAATTCTTTAGAGGCGGCTCGAATCAACTGCGGCCAGTTGCGATGCAACAGCACATTGCCAAACTTGAAATCTTGATGCGTCAGGCAGCAGGGGTCGTAAATCTCGCTTAAATGGGCGATCGCCCTCCGCAGATCCTCAGCCTGAAAATACAGCTCAAAAAACCGCAGCCCATCTTCACCGATCCGCCCCAAATCTTCTGGAGTCAGCCACTCCAACCCGTCTTCAAAATTGGGAACAATCGTGGCAATTTCGTCCTCTGCCATGGCCGCCGTTTGGGTTTGCTGGAGGGCGGCCCGATGAAGCGCCTCCTCGTCAGGATGAAGCTGGTGATAAATCGGCCAATAGTCCAGCGTAGTGCGGTGAAATTGTGCGGCCAGATGCCCTAACCTGTGGGCGATCGCCGCTGGAAATACCTGCCGTTCGGCATAGAAAGTTTCCAGATCGAGATAGTCCTGAAGATAGTTCATCACTAGGATGTGATGGACGGGGTCAAACAGCAAAATGCCCGCCGTTAGGGGAATCAAACTACTCAGTTCAGAATGTGTCTGAAACAGAGATTGCACCTGTCCTTCAATCAGCAAATCTCCGGCGGCATTGCCTTGGGCATCCAGCGGTTCTTGTTTCACCAGCAGCAGGCGATCGCCCGTTAGTCGCACCAGCAAATTAAAGTTTTTGGAAGACTTGGTTTCGATAGAAAGAACGGATTCCGATGGGCGATCGCACAGCTTTTGCCTCACTAGATAATCAAAAACGTTCTGATGATCTAATCTAAACGTCATTTCTGTATGCATTTCGGAGTTCATGAATCAGCGTCCCCAGGGCTGACGAGTTCAGGCAAACGTTTTTCTGTTATGGACTACTGCTCTAAAAAACTTAGCCAGAGCCACTCAGGACTCTGGCTATGGCTCTGGCTTAGAAAAAGTTAAAGAGCCAACTTCTGCCGAAAGAGGGATTTTAAGTCATGAATACGTCATGAGTTAAATCCTTATCCCCCTAATCAACAGTTGATTCGTCGGAGCTATCGAGGCTTTATGACCTAAAACCAACTAATCGACAAAGCGCCGTAGCGGAAATTCAAAATTAGGTCGTGAAGATATTACGACGACGCACTACTCGGCGGGTTGTCCGACGACGGCGCACTACCCGGCGGGTGTTGCGGCGCGGAGGGGTGGAGTTTCGGCGCCGCCCACCAGTGATCAGCAGCTCGTTTTCTTCGTTCAGTACTTGCGCCAATCCTTCGATACCCAGGAACAAATCGATACCCGCAGGTTGACGTTGTGAAAGTTGCTTATCAAGCATTGCATGATCCTCATTGCTAACTATCGACTCATGTTCAGAAACACTTGCATCTGCAAGAACACTTGCATTTTTTCAGTATTTCCTCCATGTGTCTTCATCCTATCGAGCTAGACAATAGGAGACAACCTTTATTAGAGTTTTCTAATACTTCTCCCGGGTGGCATCAAAGCATCATTTTTCCAATGAGATTTGTGAAAGAAATGCCTATGTCCAAAGACATAGAATATTACTGAAAAGCCCCTCCCAGGGTATATCCAAAGGTATAAGTTCTGAAAAATTTCTGGAACCTTGGAAATTACCAGTCTAATTCAGGAACTTTTTGAAAAGAGCAAATGTTGCCTGATTTTTGAAAATGAGTTTTGGGTTTTAGGAACTTTTGCGTTCGGGCTTACGTCTGCCGTCTGCGGCGCGATCGCCCCCATAAAAAGCGCAGACCATTGCACAAGCAACCACACTCTGAATGCCGCAGAAGCGCATCACAATTGACTTCAAAGATGCCCAAAAGATTAAGATCGCCATCCAGTCCAACTCTGAAATGTTGAAGCTAGATTAATGTTCGTCTGAGATTTTGGACATTTTTATATTTCGGCGTATCACGGCGTATTACGGCTGAAAGCGATAACCGATGCCGCGCACGGTTTCAATGTACCCATTCCCCATCTTTTTTCGCAGATAGCCGACGTAGACATTGACGATGTTGGAGCCGGGGTCATAGTCATAACCCCAGACGTGTTTGAGTAAATGCTCGTGGCTGAGTACCCGCCCTGGATTTCGCAGGAACGTTTCTGCTAGGGCAAATTCTCGGGCCGATAGCTCAATCTGGCGATCGCCCACGCAAAGCTGATGCGATTGCAAATCTAGCTCGATATTGCCCACTTGCAGCCGCATTTCGGCACCCTGGGTCGTGCGGGTGTGGCGCAGGCGCAGGCGGGCGCGGGCCAGCAATTCCTCAAACCGAAAGGGCTTGGTGACGTAATCATCTGCGCCGCTCTCTAGCCCGGCAACGGTGTCGTATACGCTGTCGCTGGCGGTGAGGATGATAATGGGCAGTTGTTCGCCTTGCCCGCGCAGTTCCTCCAGCACCGTCCAGCCGTCTTTTTTGGGCAGTCCCAAGTCTAAAATCAGCAGATCAAACTCCTGGCTGGCAATCATTTTGCAAGCGGTTTGTCCATCGGGGGCGATCGCCGTTGCAAAGCCATTGGCCCGAAATCCCTTTTCTAGAAAAGCAGCAATGCGCGGCTCATCTTCTGCAATCAACACGCGGGTCATGGTCTTCGTTTCTGGATGGACTGATTTTGGAGTTTAGATGGGCGATTTTGGATGACTAATCTGCTGGCTAATTTGAGAGATGCCAGGGCATTTCGCTAATTCCACAGATAGCGCTGCGGAGAGAAATTGACATCGGCTTTAGGGCGGATCAACCGGGATGACGAGCGTAAAGGTTGCGCCCTGATCGGGTTGGCTGACCAGTTCAACAGTGCCGCCGTGGGCCTGGGCGATCGCCCGCACGATGGCCAGCCCCAGCCCCGCACCTTCCGAGCGTCGCCTGCTGGTAATAGAACGGGCAAACCGCTCAAAAATGCGAGCCTGTTCTGTCTGGGGAATGCCTTTGCCCGTGTCGCGTACCCAAAAGCGAACTTTATCTCGATCGAGCGCCGTGCCCAGGGTGATGGTGTCGCTGGGCTGGGTGTGCTGGGTGGCGTTTTGGGCCAGGTTCATCACCGCCTGAGTCAACCGCTGGCGATCGCCCACAATCCAGCCCCTAGCATGGTTTTCTAGCCGCCACTGGCGATCGCCCAGGGCCTTTGCCTTGGCAAATAGCTCCTCTGCCAGAGTGGCCACGTTCACCATTTCCATCCGCAAGAAATTGGGCTGCTCTGCCCGCGCCAGCAGCAGCAAGTCATCCACAAAGCGGCTCATGCGGTCTAGCTCATCGGTCACCAGGTCGAGGGTTTCGCGCTGCTCGGTGGGGTCGTCGCCCAGCAGTTCCAGATGTCCGCGAATAATAGTGATGGGCGTTCGCAGTTCGTGCCCCGCGTCGCTGACGAAATCGCGCTGGGCGGCAAAAGTAAGCTGCAATCGATCTAGCATTTCGTTGAACCGCAGCGTCAGTTCGCTGATTTCGTCTACGCCATGCACTGGAATGCGCTGAGTTAGATCAGACTCGCTCACGGTCTTGGCGGCCTGGGTTAACAGGTTGAGCGGCTCCAAGGCTCGCTGAGCCACAAACCACCCCACAATGGCGGTCAGAACTAGCACCGTCAGCATCACCTGAATCACGATGGCGATCGCCTCGTCTATCCCCCTCAGTTCAGCCGAGAGCAGATGCGCGACGACAAACACGCCCCGGCTACCTTCCCGAAAAATCGGTTCTGCCTGATAAATGATGATTTCCCCATCCGGCAGGGTCACCCAGCGCCGCCGGGGTGTGGCAATTTCTGCAAACTCCTGAGCCAGCGGGCTAGATAAATCTAGGGACTTGGGGACAGCGCGGGGACTGGAGCGATCAAACTCGCCGTCCAAAAACGTCAGCAAAAACTCGTTATCGGCGGG
>NZ_DVEA01000005.1:0-7428 GCF_015295965.1 Thermoleptolyngbya sp. M55_K2018_002 | reverse complement strand
TCACTCAAAGTCCTCACAAAACGTGAGAACTTCGGAAGTTTTGTATGTAGGCGATCGCGCCCAAAGCCTTTATATCGCTGGTTTTCAGCGGTTCTGGAAACTCTGGAAAAATGGAGACTTGCATCAAAGTATCGTCACTTTGATATCAATATCTCATCTTTTCAAATGTTCCAGAACCAGGGCAACGTTTTGGATGTTGCAATCAGCAAGATCTGCAAGTTTTACAGAAGTTCCAGAACCGATCGCCCTGCAAAGTCGTGATTTTGTCCCATGTTTAGAGGTCAATTGTAAATTTTTATTAAAGACAACTGAGGAACTTTTAGGAACTATTAAGGACTGACGATGTTTTGCGGGTGTTTCTGTCGAGATGGGGCGATCGCCCCAAACCCTTGAACTGCATGAAGTACAGCAATACTAAAAGAATTGGCAATTATATTAAAACATAATTGTTCGAGGCTCTAATGCTTGCTCAGACTGGTTCTGGAACATTTGAAAATAACGAAAGATTTTCAAAAAAAAGATCAGAAAAACGGTTGAAAATTTCTAGCAAATGTGAAAGAGTATCGAAGATTCAGAGAGAAAAATGCAATGAAGAGATTTTCTGCAAAGCCGAAGAAAATTTGTGAAATTCTTGGAATTTCGCACCCGACCCTGCGAAAACTCACCCGCGAAAAAATGTCTGCGGGCGAAGAATATTTTGTCGTTGGGCGGACGATCCGGTATGACGAAGCGGCGATCGCCGCCTGGACGAAAAATCAGGCGATCGCAGGCTAAAAACGCAAAAAGGGAGCCGTTGGCTCGGCTCCCTCCACAAAATTAAACAGTCACGTATGAAAAATATATCACAAAATTTTGGGGACGTCACGCCCCAGCTCGATCGCCCAAACCTGCTGCCCAACTGGGTTTTGGACGATTTTCGCAGCAGCGGTGTACCCGACGCGCTGACTCAGGCAAACATTTTTCACGCCGAAGACGTGGAAGCCTTGCTGGAACTGGGTTTGAGCCATTGGGCGCGGAAATCCCGGACGGAAACCACGCGGGCGAAGGCAGAGGCGATCGCCTCTGGCGTTTGGTTTACCTACGGCACAACGCTCGACGGCGGCGAGGGGCCGGCCATCTACGCGAAACCCCGAAAACCTAGGCAGGCTGTGGGTTTTGGGTCGCAGACGAAAGCCGTGAAATACGAAACAAAATTCGGCGATCGAGCCACTCCGATCCTCCCGTGGGTGGACGAGGCGACAGCGATAAAAGTTTTTGAGAGACAAAAAATTGAACCAGCCCCAGGCGAGACGTTTTGGCAGACCGTGCAGCGATCGGGCTGTACGATCGCCATCACGGAAGGATTTAAAAAGGCTTTAGCCCTTATGGATCAAGGCATCCCAGCGATCGCGCTGCGTGGTGTGTCGTGCTGGAATGTCCCTCGATCTCGCCAACTCCATGAGGCGATCGCCCAGTTTGCCGCGCCTGGGCGGGAATGGGCGATCGCGTTTGACCAGGACGCCAGACCCCGCACGGTGCGGGCAGTTGGGGCTGAAATTCGCAAGCTGGGCGGAGCTTTGGAGGCAACGATCGGGCGCGTTGCGGTGTGGACGTGGGATCAGTCAGCGGGAAAAGGAATTGACGATGCGTTGGTTCACCAGGGCGACCCCGCCGCGTGGCTGGCAGGGGTCATCAGCACGGCCCCAACCCTCGACGCCTGGAAGCGCGATCGCCTGAAAGCCTCGCTGCTGGCGGCGTTGGAGCAACGGCGCGTCATGCCATGCTTGCCAGAGCGGGTAACAACGGGGCGCTACCTGCCAGAGCTGCCAGCCATTGAACCAGGCGCGATTTATGCCCTCGACGCCCCAATGGGAACAGGCAAGACCGAGCGGATCGGCGCTGATTGGGTGCAGGGTGCGATCGCCCGTGGGTGGAATGTTCTAGTGCTGTCGCCAATGAATTCGCTTGGTCAGCAAACATCCGAGCGCTGGGACTTGCCTCATATTCACAATTACGATTTGAACAACTCAGAGCAGGCGCGGCTATTCCAGGACGAGGTTAAATACGCGCATGGTCTGGTTCTTTGCCCTGACTCGCTGCTGCGAGTGCCCAAAGAGTTTTGGGATGGCGATCGCCCTCTGCTGGTAATCTTCGACGAAGCGAACCAGGCCGCTGCCCACATTGTCGAGGGCGGCACGCTAGGCAAGCGTCAGAGTCTGATTCTCGACCGCTTGGCGGCGATTCTAGAGCGGCCTGGTAGAGATGGGGCGATCGTCCTCTCTGAAGCCGACCTACTGCCTAGAACCTTGAATTGGATTTCAGATCTGTCGAAGTGCAATCGGGTGCGGTTTTTTCAACATCAGGCAGAGGGCGATCGCTGGGCTGTCGAAGTGCTGAACGGGTCGCCTAGTGGGTATTTTTCTCAGCTTTTGGCGGCGCTGGATCAAGGCGAAAAGTTGATGTTCGTCACCAGCAGCCAGTTAGCGGGACGGCGACTGGAGCTGCTAGTCAGCCAGCAGCTACCAGACAAAAAGGTCTTAAGAATTGACTCGCAAACCAATGAGGGTGGGCGGTTTGCTGCCTTTTGGCGTAACCCGAATCAGTACCTAAGCGAACATGGAATCGCTGATCTGTTAATTCTTTCACCCAGTGGCAAAAGCGGTGTGAGCATCGAGGTTCCTGGTTTTGATGCGGTCTGGGGTTACTTCACCTGCCTATCACCTTCAACCTGGCTCCAGCAGCTCGGTCGCTATCGACTGCCAGTGCCTCGACGGGTCTTTGCAAAGCCGTTTATCCCCACATCAGGCGATGAAGGTTTGCTGTGGGAGTCCGAGATACAGAAGCGCCTGAACCAAACCCGCCAAGGGCTTCCCCGGCTTTTGGGGCTGGAAGTCACAGACCTAATTGAAGCCGCTGATGCAGGCGAGGATGTCGCTCGATTGCTGGAAATCCAGCAGGCTTGTGAAAGGTTTTATGCCGAGAACGCAGCGGCGGTGGGGGCTGAGAAGGCGATCGCACTGGACTATTTGAAGCACCGGCTTCAGCAGCGCCATGAGGTTGCAGAGGTCGCCTTGTCCGCATCCAAAGAAACCTCAAAAGCGTGGAGTGAAACACTGGAAACGATTTGGCGGGCGGACTCTGAAGAGTTTGCTGAGATCAAGATAGAAGACGACCAAACCACAGAATGGGCCAGGGAAATTCTGGACGCTCCAGACTCGACCCGGCAGCTCAGGCAAACCGCCCTAAAAGTGCTTTGCCGCGATGAGTTTCCAGGTGTTGACTTCAATGACAAAGACGAGTGTTACACCGCGCTGTTTGCTGACTTTGGAGCCATGCGGCGCGGCGTGTCCCTGCAAGTTAGAATGCAAAATCTGGACTGGTCGAAGTTTGAGGATTCGCAGACGGCTAAGGCGCAATTTGAGCAGGCGATCGCCCTCACTCACCGATTACCCAAAGCGCACCTGAAAGCGTTGTTGCTTCAGGCGGTGGGGCTGCTGACGCTGTTGGACGGGCGGCCGTACAGCAACAGCGACCCACGGGCACAGGAAATTAGACGGCGATCGCTCCATTACGCTAGCGAGATCCGATACTACTTGGGACTTAACGTTGCTGAGAGACAAACGCCATGCGAGATTTGTAACAAATTGTTAAGGCGGCTGGGGTTGGAGGCTGAAGCCACCTCGTACGTGACTGTGCAAGGCAACGGGAAAGGGCGCAGGGAATGGATCTACACCTTGCCCCAGCTTTTTGACGCGACGCGGATCAGGCTGCTGCGTGCCGCCACGCAGCGGCTCACGGGCGCAGCAGTTGCCATCTTGACCGAGCCACCGCCCGAATACACAGCGTTGATGGTTGCTGTCGAAAAACGGCGGCGCAAACCTAAAGAAATCCCAAAAATCGAGCCAGAAATTTTGCGGGGCATGGGGATCTCAGTCCCAGGCGACGGGGCTGGAGGCGTTGAGATACAGGGCGTTGCAGCGTAGGAGTAAAATCGTGAACACTCAATTTTTTGACCTCCATGAGGTCGTCAGTCGGGATGAAATTCTGGCGATGTTGTCCTGGAAAGACACCACGCTGGCCGAGCAATTGAAGATCAAAGACGACCCATTCATGTGGCATCGAGGGATTCATTTCTTCCAGGTGCAGCGAAACGGCAAGCTGACCTTTAACAAACGCATGATTCAGCTTTGGCTCACGGCCAAAAGCCAAAACGACACTCATATGCACCTGGATGCGATCGCCCTCTACCAGGCGCTAGTTCCCCGGATCAGCCAAATCCAGCGACGCAAACGCGCTATCTAGGAGTGCTGGAAGCGTTGTCTTGCTTGGGATGTAGCCTGCATAGCTGCGGTAAATCATGCGGGGTGAAGTCCTGCAAAACTTGGCAACCGTCAAGGGATCTTCACCCTGTTGCAGCCAGTAGGTGATGAGCGTGTGGCGGCTGGTGTAGGGCTTGCGGTAGGGTACACCCGCGATCGCCAGCCTGTTTTCCCAGACGCGCCTGAAGTTGTGCTTGTCGAGATAGCCACCGCGAGGCGCGGGGAAAATCAGCGCTTCGGGGTCTACCTCCACTGGGCGGCGGCGTTGCAGCAGCTCTCGCAGGTGTCGGCTCAGCGGCACAAAGCCCGCTTGCCCTGCCTTAAGTTCCTGAATCTTGCTCACAGAGCGGGTTTTGCCAAACCAAATCTGTGAGCAATCCTCTGTCACGTCACCCCAGACCAGGGCGATCGCCTCGCCAGTGCGGCAACCCGTGCCCAGCAAAAACTCGACGAAATCCGCATAGTGGCGATAGCTGCGATGCTGCCTGAACGCCTCGACAATGCGCCTGACCTCATCCAGTGTAAAGGGATTGGGGCGCGGCGCTGGGCCTGGCTTGACTTTGCTGGCCATACCCTTCCAGGGGTTCGTCGCTACCTTGCGCTGGGCAATCGCCCAATCCCAGCAGGACTCCAGCATCCACAGCCGCTCTTGAACGGTTCTGGGAACCAGTTTGTTTTCCAGGTAGCGCTTGAACTTCTGGCAGTCTGCGGGCGAAAGTTGCCCAATGGTTTTGCCGCCGAAGTACGCCTTCAAATGGGTCAGCAGCCCGCTGTATTTGGTCAGGGTTTGGCTATAAACCTCATCCCGCTTATGTTCCAGGTATCGCCTAAATAGCTCATGCACCTCTAGCGACTTGCTGGCTTTCCCGCCTCGATACCGCTCAAGCGTCGGATCGAAGATATCTTGAGCGATATCGCGCTCAATTTCGTTTGCCTTTAGCTTGGCATTGGCGGCGTTGGTAGGGGTGTCGTCCAGCCCCAGATAGAAGCAATAGCGCTGGCCATCGACCCGCCATCTCAGGCGCAAGCGCCCTCTGCAAGATTCGACCCTAACGCTGCCCATTTTTGTACCCGATTCGCTACCCAGCGCACCCCGAAAACCGTATTAAATCGTACCAGAGTGAGGGCGTGTACCCGGTGTTATACCCAACAAAACCGGAACCCCTGAAATGCAAAACCCGCTCTGTGAGCGGGTTTGAGGGATGGACACAACTGGACTCGAACCAGTGACCCCCACGATGTCAACGTGGTGCTCTAACCAACTGAGCTATGCGTCCTGAACAGCTTACTAGTATAGCAGCCTTGGGCGATCGCATCAAGCTTTTTGTCCCCAATTCTACAGAACGCTGGCTGAAATGCTTTTTCTGCCTGGGGTTCACGCTTTGCCGTCCCACTGCTGCTTCATCCGCTCGATGCGCTCTAGCAGGCTCTCGTTCGACAGGCGCGAGTTGAGCCGCTCCACCAGCAGCGGAAAGGCAAAGGGCGACGGGCGCTTGGTGGTTTGCCACACCAGAGAGAGCGATCGCACTCTATCCAGCGTTTTGGCCAGCCGATGCACCTCCAGCTGATCAGTGAGGACTTCTTGCTCTGCCTGCTTCAGCAGCAAGTTATCCGGTTCATATTTGGAAAACACTTCGTAAATCAGCGACGAGCTAACCTGGAGTTGCCCTGCCGTCTTTTTGGCAGAGGGATAGCCCTTGAACACCAGCCCAGCAATCTGGGCGATGCCGCGAAACTTGCGAGCAGTGAGTTCCGACAGGTTGAGGCTGGCGCGAATGTCGGCTTCCAGATTTTCCAGGCTAAAAAAGTCTTCGGAAAACAACTCGTGAAAGGGATAGTCTTTGGGCGCGAGGATTTCAAACCCGTAATCATTTACGGAAATCGTAAACGTTGCCTGCTTTTGTCGCGCAAACCGATAGCCCCACAAAAAGCCCAGCCCCTCATGCACAAAGCGCCCTTCAAAGGGATAAACATAAAGATGCTGTCCTTCGCGGGTCTTGCAGGTTTCAATCAACAACTCGGTTGCAGCGGGCAAATGGGAAATGCGCTGCTGAGCAGACAGAATTGGTTTCAAGCAGGTCAGTTCTAGATTCGTGCTTGCATCCTGGCTCTGTTCAATTTCACGTCTCAGATGCATACTCAGCGTGTCGGATATTGCGAGATTTCCGCCACCCCAGGTGGGTGTTACGGTAGATTTCTTACTTGTGCTTTTGACATATACCACCATGTCTTTCATCTGAAAAAACTCAAGCTGTCGCCCTGCAAAAAAGAACACATCGCCCTTTTGAAGCTTGGATGCAAAGCCTTCCTCGATTGTGCCAATTTTGCGGCGATTGGTGTATTGAATCTGTACCGATTGATTGGATGTAATTGTTCCGATGCCCATGCGATGCATCCGGGTGATTTGTGGATCGGTGACACGATAGCGGCCGTCTTCCAGCGTGATTTTTCTGTATCTTGGATAGGCACTGAGCGACTTCCCGCCCTTTTCCAGAAAGTCAAGTATCCAGGTAAATTCAGCATCCGTTAGGCATTCATAGGATATGGTTTGGCGAATGGCAGAGAGCGTGTCGGCAGGTGTGAAGCCGTCGCCGCAGGACAGAGTGACCAAATGCTGAATTAGCACGTCATAGGGCTTGTGTAGCGGGCGGCGTACCTCGATGTCGCCCTGTGCCAAACCGTTGCGAAAAGCGGAGATTTCCAATAGCTCTAGCGAGTTGGTTGGCAGGAAGAAAATCTCGGACGTGCCTGCGGGGATGTGGGCCGATCGCCCGGCCCGTTGCAGCAGCCGAGCCAGGTTTTTGGCGCTGCCAATTTGCACGACGCGCTCCACAGGCTGAAAATCTACACCCAAATCTAGCGACGAGGTGCAGACGACCCACTTGATGTTCCCAGTTTTCACTGCCGCTTCGATCGCCTCTCGTTCCTGCACGTCGATAGAGCCGTGATGGAGCGCAATGCGGTCTGCGTGATCGGGCAGAGCAAACGTGAGCGCCTGATACCACTTTTCTGCCTGGGCACGGGTGTTGGTGAAAATCAGCGTGGAGGTTTCGATATCCAGTGCGTCTACGAGTTCCTGAAACATTCGCAGGCCCAAATGCCCCGCCCAGGGAAAGGTGTCTACTGAGTC
>NZ_DVEA01000302.1:0-7478 GCF_015295965.1 Thermoleptolyngbya sp. M55_K2018_002 | reverse complement strand
GCCGCTCGTGCAGCCTGCCCGCCGCCAGTGGATGCAGCAGCGGCACCCTGGGCAGCCCGTTCGGCGCAACCTGCACCAGCCCAAACCACACCAGCAGCCCGCCCGTCAGCAGCGCCATTAGCCGCCTCGCCAGACTCCCTACGCCCGCGAGTTGCCCGCCAGCCAGCACAACCGAGCCGACTGCACCGATTGCCAGCCCCACCAGCGCATAGCTGAGGATGCGCCCCATATTCAAGAGGACGTGAAAAATAAACTGCTGCCAGGGGGTCGGGGGCTTGTCCTGCACCTTTGCCAGGGAAAACGCCGCCGTCAACGGGCCGCACATTCCCACACAGTGTCCGAAACTCCCCAGAAACCCCAGGGTCATGACTAGCAGCAGATCCACCATGCCTGCTCAACGAAACCTGTATGCTGCAACGAAATACATTCCAAAGCGCTAGAAATTCCCAAGGCGCTAGAATTTCATGGCTCCAAACATGAGGATTCTAGACGAGAAGATTCTACGCATAAGGCTGATGGCAGGTGAAAGGGGCCAAACGGCGCGATCGCCCTTGACGTTTCGAGGTTCCTCTACCCTAGCGGCCGTCCCGTGGGATGTCAAAAGACGGGCTGTCAAAGTTAGACGGCTAGACGGCGGGGGGAAATTAGCCGGGGCAGTTCCCCGTCCAGCAACCGTGGTGAGGCTGAGGCTGCTGCAAGATATCTTCCTGCGGGTCGGCAGCGGTAAGATGAAGAAATATTGCTAACTTGAGGCAACCCATGACGGCGAACGTTGAAATTTACACTTGGAGTACCTGTCCGTTTTGCATTCGCGCCAAGGCTCTGCTGAATAAGAAGGGCGTGGACTTTACGGAATATTGCATTGACGGCGATGAAGCCGCCCGCGCCGAAATGGCAGATCGCGCCAACGGTCGCCGTTCCCTGCCGCAGATCTTCATTGATGGCGTTCATGTGGGTGGCTGCGACGACCTGCACGCGCTGGATCGGCAGGGTAAGCTAGACGCGATGCTGGCAGGGGTCTAAGCAAGGGAGGCGAAGGGGCAAAGCGCTGGCTTGGTGTCTGGGCGATCGGCCACCCTGCTCTCTTGCGCTCTGCTGCTGCCCCGTGTTGTCCTGTTCTGCCCCTCGGTTCACGTCCTCAATCCCCGACTTTATTTCCCGACTCTCCCGACCTTATTTCCCGACTCCATTTATGAAACTTGCCTTCATCATTGATCCGATCCACCGCCTCGATCCAGGCCACGATACCAGCGTGGCGTTGATGGAGGCGGCGCAGCAGATGGGGCATGAGGTGTGGATTACGGAGGCGAATCGGCTGTCGGTGGTGGGCGGCAGGGCCTATGCTCAGCTTCAGCCCGTGCGGTTGGTTCCGGCCGAACTGGTAGAAGGGCGCTGGGTGGCGGCGGAGGTGTGGTTTGAACTGGGCGATCGCCAGTTTTTGCCGCTAGACAGCCTGGATGCGGTGTTCATGCGGACTGATCCGCCTGTGGATATTCCCTATCTCTATGCCACCTACGTGCTGGACTATGTGAACCTAGATAGAACGCGGGTCATCAATGCCCCGGCGGGGCTGCGGGCGGCTAATGAAAAGATGTATGCGCTGCAATTTACGGGAGCAATTCCTGAAACCATCGTCACCGCAGACAAGCAGGTGATTCGCGAGTTTGTGGAGCGGCAGGGCGCAGCCGTGATGAAGCCTCTGGGGGGCAAGGCGGGCGAGGGAATTTTGTTTGCCGAACCGGGCGATCGCAATTTGAATTCACTAATCGAAATCAGCACCCAGCAGTTTCGCGTGCCCATCATGGTGCAGGAGTATCTACCCGCCGCCAAGGACGGCGACAAGCGCGTGATCTTGCTAAACGGCGAACCCATCGGCGCGGTGAACCGCATTCCTACGGGCAAAGAGTTTCGCGGCAACATGGCGGTGGGCGGGCGCGTGGCGGCGGTGGAGATTACCGAGCGCGATCGCCAAATTTGCGCCCAGCTTGCCCCCACCCTGCGCCGCGACGGGCTGATTTTTGTCGGCATCGACATCATCGGTGGCTACCTCACCGAAGTCAACGTCACCAGCCCTACGGGCATTCGAGAAATCGATCGGCTCAACGACGTGCGCTTGGGGCAGCAGGTGATGGACTGGCTGAGCCAGCCGCAGGGAACAGAGCCATAGCGTAGTTAGTAGAGCCTCATCACTCACATTCCACGATTTTTGCACTGTTGTACTCTCATCTCTCGTATCTCAAACTACAATCCAGGGTGATGCGTTCTAGTAGGGTCGAATATTGGGATTTGTAAAGACCCTGGCTTTGAGGCGTGTTTTAGAGCCTTTTGATTCCCCCTAGCCCCCCTTGTTAAGGGGGGAAACTGGGCCGAGCCGCGCCGGAAGTCCCCCTTGTTAAGGGGAATTTAGGGGGATCGACTCAGGGCAATTAGCGGCTCAGAGAGTTTGAAAACACGGTCTAGAGGGCTGAATATCTTTAGAACCAGGGTCGCTTTTCGGAGTATGCAGAAATTACAGAGGCGATACAGGTCTTTACAGCACGCCTGCATCGGGCATTCTGTTTTTGTTCGCTCAATTTTGTTAGCAATGAGGTGAGTTGGATGAGTCAGTTGTGGTATCCGTCGGGGCGATTGCCCCTGAAACGACGCAAGTTTTTACAATATGGGGCGATCGCCGCTGGCACGGGCCTCGTCGCTGCCTGCGCGTCTCAAGCGCCAACCTCGACCGAAGCGCCGGCCAGTCCTGCGGCTGGTGCTAGCCCTGCGTCCGGTGAGCTAACCAAAATCACCTACGGCACCAACTGGTATGCCCAGGCAGAACACGGCGGCTTCTATCAGGCGGTTGCCACGGGCTTATACAAAGACGCAGGGCTGGACGTGACCATTAGCATGGGCGGGCCCCAGGTCAACGGCACGCAGTTGCTCATGGGCGGCGCGATCGACTTTTTCATGGGCTACGCCGCCGATGCCATCAAGGCCGTCGAAGAGGGCATTCCCAAAGTCACCGTTGCCGCCATCTTCCAAAAGGACCCGCAAATCCTGATGGCGCACCCCGGCACGGCCGACTCGCTCGAAGACCTGAAGGGTCGCCCCATTTTTATCTCCTCTTCGGCAAACGTGACCTATTGGCCGTTTTTGAGAGCCAAGTTTGGGTTCACCGACGACCAGAAGCGACCCTACAACTTCAACCCCGGCCCATTTTTGCAAGACAAGCAAACCGCGCAGCAGGGCTATCTCAGTTCCGAGCCGCTGGCGATTAAAAAAGAAGGCGGCTTCGACCCCGTGGTATTTCTGATGGCAGACTACGGCTATGAACCTTATTCCACAACCATCGAGTGCAAGCGTGAACTGGTCGAAAGCAACCCCGACCTAGTGCAGCGGTTTGTGGATGCCTCCATCAAGGGCTGGTACAGCTATCTCTATGGCGATCCATCGCCGGGTAACGAGCTTATCAAGAAAGACAACCCGGAGATGACCGACGAGCAAATCGCCTATGGCATCGAGAAGATGAAGGAATACGGCATTGTCGATTCGGGCGACGCACAGGTGAAAGGCATCGGCGCAATGACCGAGGAACGCTGGAAATCCTTCTATGACACGATGGCGGCAGAGGGCGTGTTTAAGCCGGAAACCGACTATACCCAGGCCTACACGCTCCAGTTTGTCAACAAAGGCCCGGATGCGTACAAGGTCTAAGTCGAGTACGGTGTAGATGAAGCGCAGCCGGTGTAGCGGAACTGGCGCAACTGGTTCCGCTGCCCCGCCGCCGAACTAGGCTCACGCAACTAGTCTCGCTCCACTCGTTTTAAGGAACCCCATCGCATGAACACCCCAGCGGCGTTTACGCTCAGCGATGTCAGCAAAGTCTACTCCAATGGCACGGTGGCGCTGCAAAACCTCGACCTGACGGTGCATGAGGGGCAGTTTGTCAGCCTGCTGGGCCCGTCGGGCTGCGGCAAAAGCACCGTGCTGCGGATGGTGGCAGGGCTGGGCAAGATGAGTTCGGGCAACCTGTATTGGGGCGGCAGTTCTCAGCGAAAGCTGGCCTACGTCTTTCAAGAGGCGGCGCTGATGCCCTGGGCGACGGTGGAAGACAACGTGGCGCTGCCGCTGAAGCTGGTGGGCCTGTCGAAGAGCGCGGCGCGGGAGGCGGTGCAGGAGGCGATCGCCCTCGTTGCGCTGCAAGGATTTGAAAAAGCTTACCCGCGAGAACTCTCCGGCGGGATGCGGATGCGCGTCTCCATTGCCCGCGCCCTGGTGACAAAGCCAGAAATCTTGCTGATGGACGAACCCTTTGGGGCGCTGGACGAAATGACCCGCAGCAAGCTCAACAGCGACCTGCTGAACCTCTGGGAGCAGAAGCAGTGGACGGTGGTGTTTGTCACCCACAATATTTACGAAGCGGTGTACCTGTCGAACCGTGTGGTGGTGATGGCGGCGCGTCCGGGGCGAGTGGTGGCGGATGTGGCGATCGCCGCTCCCTACCCCCGCACTGAGGAGTTTCGCACCACACCATTGTTTAACGATTATTGCCGCGACATTTCCAACAGCCTGTCTCGCGCCGCTGGGCAGACGGCTGCATTGCACTCCAGCGACAGCGTTTCCGCCAGCGTCGTAAACCAGCCTGCATAGCGCCAACCCGATTTCGCGCCAACCCGATTTCCTAAGGCAACATTCCGATGGCCAATCTGTTTGACGTATCTCGCCAGCCCGAAGCCTCTGCTCCATCATCGGAGGCTGGTCAACCGTCCCAACTGCAACGCCTGCTCTCGCCCGATATCCTGGCTCCGATTATCGTGGGCCTGTTGATGCTGGCGCTGTGGGAAATTGGCGTGCGCCTGACCAACACACCGCCCTACATCCTGCCAGGGCCGATTCTGGTGCTGCAAACGCTGGTGCGAGAGTGGGGGACGCTGTTCCCCTCGCTGCTGATCACGATGAAAATCACGCTGTTTGCCTTCCTGGCAGCGGTGGTGTCGGGTCTGCTGGTTTCTGTGCTGTTTACCCAGAGCAAGTGGATCGAGCGCAGTTTCTTTCCCTACGCGGTGATTTTGCAGACGACCCCGATTGTGGCGATCGCCCCCCTGATCATCCTCTGGGTGCGACAGTTGGTTCCGGGCACTGCGTCTACCTTCGTGTCGCTGGTCATCTGCGCCTGGCTGGTGGCCTTTTTCCCCATCCTGTCCAACACAACTCTGGGCCTCAACAGCGCCGACCATAACCTGATCAACCTGTTCCAGCTTTATCGCGCTTCTCGCTGGCAAACCCTGCGCTACCTGCGGCTGCCCAGCGCCCTGCCCTATTTCCTGGGCGGCTTGCGAATTAGCGGCGGGCTGGCGCTGATCGGCGCAGTCGTGGCGGAATTCGTCGCGGGCACAGGCGGCACCAGTTCTGGGCTGGCCTACCAAATCCTGATCTCCAGCTTCAACCTCCAGATTCCCCGCATGTTTGCTGCCCTCTTTCTGACCACCGTGCTGGGCATCCTGATTTTTGTCTTGCTGACGATGCTCTCCGACCGCCTCCTGCGCCACTGGCACGAAAGCGCCGTCCGCCGAGAAAATTAAGCTGATTCCTTGGGTGGCAGCCAGTAGGCAGAGCCGTTTCGTTCCCGCTGGAGCAGGCCATGTTCAAACAGTTCGCGGCGGAGTAGAGCCGGGTCGCAGAACGTGTGATGTTCATTGAGGAGCTGGTTGACCTCGCATTCGGTGTAGGTTCTGCCCGCAGCGAATTTTTCAGCCAGATACCACAGCACCAGCGTTTGCACCCGCGCCCGATTGCGCTTGGACGGCCAGCGCGTCACCCGGCCCTGGTCATCTAGATAGGGCTGGAGTTCTGTAAAGTCGATCATTTCACCCCGCTCCTCCGTCTAATTTGGGATTTTGGATTCGTGATTTTGGCTCACGATCTGAGGTAGGTTTGCAAAGTGCCAACCTGAATCCCCGATTTCTAATTCCTACACTATGCCGCAACTCGATTTCGCCCGCCTGAATGAACCGCACTACTGGCTGTGCAACGCCCATGTGCCCCGGCCGCTGCTGCCTGATGCGCTGGTGTTGCCTGAGACGAGGGGCATTCTGGCGCAGGATAACCTGGCGCGGGTGGATCTAGAAATTTTGGATGGCACAATTCGCAGGATTCGCCCCAGTGCGGATGTGGCGGGTGAGGCAGAAACAGAACCCCTGCCGACGGTTGATCTGAAGGGCGGCATGGTGTGGGCTGGGCTGGTCGATCTGCATACGCATCTGGACAAGGGGCACGTTTGGGGGCGATCGCCCAACTATTCTGCAACCTTTGAGGAAGCGCTGGAGACGATCCGCGCAGATGCCAGCAAACACTGGGATGCAGAGGATGTCTATCGCCGCATGGAGTTTGGGCTAAAGTGCAGCTATGCCCACGGCACGACTGCCCTCCGCACCCACATAGACTCCTTTGGCGACCAGGCGGCGGTGAGTTGGAGCGTGTTTAATGCGCTTCAGCAAGACTGGAGCGATCGCCTCGCGCTAAAAGCCGTTTCCCTGGTAACACTGGACTATTACCAAACTCCAGAGGGCGAAATCCTGGCCGATCTAGTTGCCGAGATGGGCGGCATTCTGGGCGGCGTGACGGAAATGGGCCCCCATTTGGAAGCCCAGCTTGATCGCCTGTTTACCCTAGCCATTGACCGGGGCCTCGACATCGACCTGCACACCGACGAAAGCGGCGACCCCAACGACATTACCCTGCGCTACGTGGCCGAGGCCGCCCTGCGCCACGATTTTCGCGGGCAGATTGTCTGCGGCCACTGTTGCAGCCTGGCCGTGCAGTCTGACGACGAAGCCCAGAAAACCATCGACCTGGTGAAAGCTGCCCGCATCGGCGTGGTCAGCCTGCCCATGTGCAATCTGTATCTGCAAGACCGAAATCAGCGCTCGGCCCTTAGGGGGCAGGCGGCGGCTCCGTCTCCTCTGGGCGCTCACCCACCCGCCCTGCGACAGATACCCACCCGCACCCCCCGCTGGCGCGGCATTACGCTGCTGCACGAACTGAAACATGCGGGGGTTCCGGTGGCGATCGCCAGCGACAACTGCCGCGATCCGTTCTATGGCTTTGGCGACCACGACGGGCTGGAGGTGTTCACCCAGGGCGTGCGGATTGCCCAGCTCGATGCGCCCTATGGCGACTGGAGCCGGGTCGTGACGACCACACCGGCCGACCTGATGGGCCTGCCCACCGTGGGCCGGATTGCGCCAGGGCTACCCGCCGATCTGATTCTCTGCGCGGCTCGCTACTTCAGCGAACTGCTGGCCCGTCCCCAGGGCGATCGCACGGTATTGCGCCAGGGCAAACCCATCGACACGACCCTGCCCGACTACGCAGAGCTAGACGATCTGCTGCTGAAATAGCGCTGAACCAGATTGCCCAGGGCAGCACTAACGCCGGAACTGACGCAGTGGACTGGTGTCCCGCGAGTGCCGCCTGCAAGCTGCGAACCATACTTCTGA
>NZ_DVEA01000377.1:0-7674 GCF_015295965.1 Thermoleptolyngbya sp. M55_K2018_002 | reverse complement strand
AGGTCGGCTTGCAGTGGCAGCGGGCGGGACAGTCGTTTTCTGCAAGGCCGCGCCTGCGATGGAGTCCTGATGCCAGCCTAGCCGATGTCCGCGTGGTGAATAATGGGCAAATTGTGACTACGGTGCTAAATCCAGCAATAAAGGAGCCGGGAGGAATTGCGATCGCTGCCCGTCGATTAACCGCTCGAAATGCACAGTTTTTAGCAGGCAGCAGCGGAGCCAATGCAGGCGTAATTTCGCTGATTGCCAGTGAGCGGCTTGATCTGCAAAATATTTCCGCCATTGCAACGGAGGCCACAAACGGAAACTCTGGAGACATCACCTTCTCAGCGCCAAACATTACCCTGTCAAACACTTACGTTTTCTTCAACACACAAATTGAAGGGAACGCCGGAACGCTGCGAATTCAAGCTAGCGATACCCTAATACTTCGCAACTCAACGCAACTCCGCAGTGAAGTTGATGGCAGGGGAAACTCTGGCAGCATCATTTTGCAGGCTGGACGCTATCTAGAGATTGACAACAACACTGCCATTGACTTGTTCACTGGCGATGGTCAATTTGGCAACATTGAAGTCTTTAGCGGCGGGGATTTAACGCTGGACAACCAGAGCCGCCTCTCAGCCCAGACCGGGGGAAGCGGCAGCGCAGGCGATGTAGTAGTGCAGGCAACAGGCTCGATTGTGATGCGCGGGATGTCTCAAATCGACAGCTCTTCCTTTGCAAATACTCGCCAGCCTGGTCTTTTTGGCAATGCAGGTAATGTCCGTTTGCAAGCAAGCCATATTCTGCTTGATCAGAAAAGTAAAATTACGACTGTTGTTTCTGTTCCCCAAGGACAGGGGGGAAATGTGATTGTAGAAGGGCGATCGCTCCTCCTCAGAAATGGCAGCAGAATCTCCAGCAGGGCTGACATTGATGAACGCCTTGGCGGTAGCAATGGAGGGAATATTTTTATCAATGCGGATGTGATTGCGGCGGTGGCCTCGGAAAACAGCGACATTGATGCCAGTGCTGTCGATGGGCGGGGTGGATCAGTTGATTTAACCACTCAGGGCCTCTTTGGTATCGTCTTTCGCCCAGCGCCAACTGATCGCAGCGATATCACTGTTAACTCCAGATTCGGGACGGATGGCACAGTCACGATCAACGGGTTAGTGGTTGACCCCAGCCAGGGTCTAGTCGAACTGCCCGCCCAACCTGTAGATGCCTCGCGGCTGATCGCCAGAGGGTGTGGTACAGCAGGCACGGCGATCGCCCTGGCCCAACGAGAATTCGTCGTCTCTGGGCGGGGCGGGCTACCTGCTGCACCAGGGGACTTGCAAGGAAGTGGGGCGATCGCCGCAAGCTGGGCCGATCCAGGATCACCAGGTTATTCTGCTAATCGACCGCTCCGACCCTCCAACCCACCCCAAGCTCTCCCTTCCCCAGCGCCCCTCACCGAGGCTCAAGGCTGGATTCGCGACGACAGCGGGCAGGTGCGGCTGGTGGCGGAAGTGCCAATGGCAGCAGGCAGCCAAATCGCCTCAGTGGCCTGTGCGTCCGGTGGGCCCGATTCCCCGGAGTCACACTCCGAATGAGCCTGCTGAAAGTCCCGCGCACCCTGGACTGGAAATTGAAAATCGAAAATTGAAGATCGAAAATCGAAAATTCAAAGAGCGTGCTGAAAGTTCCGCGCACCCTGGACTGGCAATCCAAAATCCAAAATCGCTAACCAAACGGCTACTCATCAATAATGGCGCTCCGATCTAGCAGGAGGAGTTGCCGCAACTGATCGGTGTCGAGTTCCGTCAGCCAGTTTTCGCCCGTGCCGACGACCTGTTCTGAGAGGGCTTTTTTGCTTTCGATCAGGTCGTGGATGCGCTCTTCCAGCGTGCCCGTGCAGACGAATTTGTGAACCTGGACATTGCGGGTTTGCCCGATGCGAAAGGCACGGTCGGTAGCCTGATTCTCCACGGCGGGGTTCCACCAGCGGTCATAGTGAAAGACGTGGTTGGCGCGAGTCAGGTTTAAACCCACGCCGCCGGCCTTCAGCGACAGGATGAAGATGCGCGGGCCCTGGGGGTCGTTCTGGAAGCGATCGACCATTTCCTCGCGCTGCTTCTTGGAACTGCCGCCGTAGAGGAAGATCACTTCCCGTTTGAACTGCTGTTCTAGATACGCCTGAAGCTGCTTGCCCCACTTGGCAAACTGGGTAAAGATCAGCGTGCGATCGCCCTCCGCTAGCAGTTCCTCCAGCATCTCCGTCAGCCGTTGTAGCTTACCCGACCCAGCCAAAAACGCCGTGGGGGATTCCATCTCCGGGGGAACCTTGCCGTCCTCTTCGTCCTCTTCCATTTGCAGCAGCACGGGATGGTTGCAGACCTGTTTCAGCCGGGTCAGGAGCGCCAGAATCATGCCGTGGCGCTGGATGCCGTCGGCAGACTCGATCTGTTCCAAAGATCGATCGACAAGGCGCTGATAGATTGCCGCTTGCTCCGCCGTGAGGCCGCAAAAGACCGTCATTTCCTGTTTTTCGGGCAAATCCTGGATGATGTCGCGGTCGGTCTTGAGGCGGCGCAGGATGAAGGGCTGGACGAGCGATCGCAGGATTTTTAGCGAATCTGTGTCGCCATAGCGCTCAATCGGCACGCTGAACCGCCGCTGAAAGAAGTTGCGCGGGCCCAAGTAGCCCGGATTGAGGAAATCCAGAATCGACCATAGCTCCGACAGGCGGTTTTCCACCGGAGTCCCCGTCAGGGCAATCCGAAACTGAGCATCCAACTGACGCACCGCCTGGGATTGTTTGGCTTCGGGGTTTTTAATATTCTGCGCCTCGTCCAGCACCACGCCTTGCCAGGAAACGCGCTTCAGGTCTTTTTCATCGCGGTAGACCAGGGCATAGCTGGTGATCACCAGATGGTAGCGTTGGGCAGTGCGGGCAAACTCTGCGCCCTGGGGACGCTTGTCGCCATGCTGCACCCACACGCGCAGGCTGGGGCCAAACCGCTTCACTTCTCGCTCCCAGTTGCCCAGCACAGAAGTCGGGCAAACGAGCAAGACAGGCTTTTCCAACTGTTCCGTTTCCTGCAAGTGCAGCAGTAGAGCAATGAGCTGAATGGTTTTGCCCAGACCCATGTCGTCCGCGAGGCACGCGCCCAAACCCCACTGCTCCAAAAATGCCAGCCAGGATGCGCCGCGAAGCTGGTAGGGCCGCAACTCGCCCTGAAAGCCTTTCGGCGTAGGAATTAGCGATAGGTTTTGGTTGCCCGTAGTAAGGGTGCTGATCAGGTCTTGCAGTGCGCCTGAGGCTTCAAAGCTGACCACGGGCAGCTTTTCGATGGTCTGCGTGTCGCCCGTGCTGATGCGGAGCGCGTCTTCTAGAGACAGCGCCATTTGGTCTTTGCGGCTGGCAAAGAAGTCTTGGGCAGCGCGGATGTCCTGCGGGCGCAGTTCCACCCATTCGCCGTTGATCTCCACCAGCGGCGTGTTCAGCGCCACCAGCCGATCAAATTCTGCCTTGGAAATGCGCTGTCCGCCGATGGTCAGTTCCCATTTGAAATTCAGCAGACTTTTTAGTCCCATGCCCGCGCTGCCTTTGGGGGCTTCGGCACGGACGCTCAGCCCCAGACGGTTTGCCCAGCCCTGCTCCTGCGACAGGCTCGGCGGCAGCACCACGCCAAAGCCGCTGTCTTGCAAGCGCCACGCGGTCGAGCGGATGAATTCGTAAACTTGCAGGGGATTCAGTCGGCAAGACTGTGGCTGGGAGGTTTGCAGGCTGGGTTCGAGGACAGGATAGAGGCGGGAAGCCAGGCCCAGCCCGGCCAGCAGCGTTTCCTGGGGATGGGGAATGGTGCGCTCTAGATAGACCAGCCGATCCACCGGGTTGCTCCAGATCGTGCGGGCGCTGAGGAGGAATTCGGGGTCATCGGTGGCTTGCAGGAAGTATTCCAGCGTCCAGTCCGTCTGTCCGGCGGCGGGGGGATGCAGGTAGAAGCAGGTGCGGAAGGCGGCGATCTGCTGGTTTAGCACCGAGGCGATGGGTGCTGTCCACTGGGTCAGCGCAGATTGCAGACGCTCGATGCGGGCAGGCTCGGCGGCGATCGCCCCGTCCTCGTCGCCCAGCGCTTGCAGCCATTCTCGCAGGGCAATGTCTTTGGGCAGGGGGGCAGCAGGGGGGGGCTGAGCGGCGATCGCCTCTCGAATTTGCGCCTCCGTCACCCGGTTGAGAAAATCCAGTAGCACCAGCCGAGCCGCTGGAAAGGGAGATTCTGCGTCGTCTGCATCGTCTGCATCGTCTGGGGCGCTGTGGGGAAGCTGGTAGGTGCGGCAGGCGGGCGGCATCCGGCGGGAGAACTGCTGGAGGCGCGTCTGATCGACCTCGCTATCCAGCAGCACTTGCCAGGTGGCGATCGCCGCTCCATCTTGCAGCCGCAGCCCTGGCAAAAACTTGGCCCGTGCCAGCAGATCCAGGCTCCATCGTGCTGCGTGCGACCAAAAGCGCAAATCCCCACTGATAAAAGAGTCTGCATCGCCCACTGTAGATAGGGGCAGCGAATTTAGCAATTGAAACGCTTCTAGCGGCGACAGCAGCAGCCCCTCGATCTGCCAGGGGTGCAGTTCCAGCGAGGGCGATCGCTCGGTTCCGTCTGTTTCGCCATCGGGCAGTGCAACGGAATACTGCGGCAGGCGAGACGTTTCACCCTCGCTCTCGTTCACGTAGGTCGGCAAGAAGAGGCGCAGGGTTTGCCAGCGGACTTTGAGCATCGCGGGCGACGGCTCTAGCGTGGCGGTGCGCTTGCGTCCTCGCCCCCTAGCGGGGGGGACGGGTTCTGCCAAGGGCACATCGGCGACCGGCCAAGCAAGCCGATGGGATTGGTCGAGCGATCGCAACAAATCCAACAACTCCGCCCGCGACAGCGCAAAGGGGTGGCGCAGAATATTGCGGGCTGTGTCTCCCTCCCCAAGGCGATTCGTTTCGACCCGCCGCCAGGTTTCACCCCAGATCAAAAATTGCCCGCCTGCGGACTGCGCTGATGATTTGCCGGATTCTGACGTGTTTGGAGAGGAAACCTGGGGCTGAAATAGCCAGCTACCGTGTAAGATTGCCATGCGAGCGGAGAACGATGCAATGAGCAGTGCTGAACTGGGACAAAATGCTGGACAAGACGCGGGAAAGCCTGAAATTGGGAAGATTGAGACAAGGACTGAGACATGGATTGAAATGCAGCCAGAGGCCCAATCTGAGCTTGGTTCGCCCCTACCCCTGGCGCTGCCGATTCGGAAAACCTTGCCCAATGGGGCGATCGCCGAACTGGATACCCTGCGCCCAGAAGAAACCGAAGCCGTTCGGGCGCTGCTGAACTATTTTGTAACGTCATCAGGAACCGAAGGATTAACCTATCCCCATGCTCAGCCCCTCTCTCCGTCAGAGTTTGCGGCCTATTGGCTGAGCCGGGATGCGTTCGTGGTGCGGGCTGTGGGGGATGCACCGCCGCCTGTATCTCAGGATACGTCACCCAAAGAGATGTTAGTCGAAGCGATATCGCAAGAAATGTCGCTCAAAGACCCGTTGCCACAGAATCTATCGTTAGACAAGACCTCAACCGATACTTCACCGAACCGCGCATCGCCTACTACGCCTGCGCTTGGGGAAGTCTTGGGAGCTTTTTACCTAAAGCCCAACTTTCCCGGTTGGTGCAGTCATATCTGCAATGCTGGCTTCATTGTACAACCTGCCATGCGAGGTCAGGGAATTGGCCGCTGGATGGCAGAAACCATGCTGGCGATCGCCCCCACCAAGGGCTACACCGCCGTCATGTTCAACCTAGTCTTTGCCACCAACGAGCCATCGCTCAACCTGTGGCGATCGCTCGGCTTTTCCACCCTTGGTCGCGTTCCCCAAGCCGCTCGGCTACCCGACGGCGCAAGCGTTGATGCGATTATGCTTTACCGAGCGCTATAAAGTCTGCCACTCTGAAAAGTTGTGCGTCTAGAGTTGCGTGTCTAGAGTTGCGTGTCTAGAGTTGCGCGTCTAAAGAATCGCCAATCTACAAGTCTTGCCAATCTCAGCAAGAGAGGGATGTGCTGTAACTATCGGGCGCATCCCAGCTATGCAAGTTTACCCTCATCCCCCAGCCTCTTCTCCCAAAACGGGAGAAGGGAAGCCGGATTGGAAGTCCCTCTCCCGCTTTGGGAGGGGATTTAGGGTGAGAGTTGCAAAAGTGGGATATACCCGATGTGCTGTCCCCCGCGTCTGGCCGATCAGACCTCAAGATTCCAGTGTGCAGTTGGGGAATCGCCCTAATTGATTGGCTTCCACAATCGCGTTGCGACACGTCAGGGCGCTCTTGCCCGTCTTTCGAGAAAGCTCACGCAGATTAATCACCGGATGGCTGCTTTCCGCCGCTTGCAGATATAGCTCATAGGCCACTTCCAAAACCTGGTGATTAAGCACGAGGGGCGTGACCGTCGCTTCGACCAGATTAAACACAGGAACTCTCCCAATCCATGAAGCAAAGGTTTAGGCAACAGGGCTGATGTCGATCAGCATAAGGGGATTGTCACCGAATTTCTGGGCCTTTGCTTCTGTAAAAAGGAGGGCTTCTAGGGTCTATCGAAGGGTGGATCGTCGGACTCTAGCGGCTCTGCATCAAACATCTCTGCATCAAACGGCTCTGCATCAAACGGCTCTGCATCAAATAAATGTGGAGGAAATAACACCGCTAGACTGACGGGCAGATGTCCCACCGCGCTGATAAATTCCTGGGCATCGATGATGTCCTCTTGCAGCCATTCGTGCAGCAGGCGGGCGATCGCCATGCAGGCCGCCTCAGTCGGGTCGCTGGGAGCGGGCGTTTCATCGCGCCCATCTTGGCAGAACGGGTTAGACATATGGCACGTTGCTCCTGTGGAATTTGGGGGAGAGTCTTCGGGCTTAGGGATGCTGATCTGCCCCATACCTATAGGTCTTCACTAAAAATGGATTGAATTACGCATGGAGCAGATCACTTTACGCTGCTGCCTGATCTCCATGCCCCAAGTGGCGCTACGAAGGAAGATGCCAGAAGCCCCCGCAGACGCTCGACTGGCAATCCAAATCGCAAATCCAAAATCGAGAATCGATACAACCCTGACTATCTATCTCGTGGCTATCTATCTAGGAATTACGCAGCGTTATGCAAAATAGTTTCTGACAGACAGAACCCCCGGCTGCTCATCCCCCGGACGGAACTGAATGCCCGTCACCTCTACCAGCAGGTCGTTGTTCGGGCGAAAGGCGGCTCTGTTGTCGTTGACCGAGAGGTAGGTCTGACCCTGAAACTCGAAGAATAGTGCCTGGTTTGCCCCAAGCCGCTGATTTCCGGGCTGGCTGGGGCGCGTGTCGGCATAGGCAGCACTGACAGCCTGGGCCAGCGTGGTGATGCCCGGTTGGTTGATTACGCCGACGTTAAACAAGGCTCTGGGCAATTCCCGCGTTTTCAGCCGATTGTCAAAATCAAGCTGAATGCGATCGCCCTCGGTGGGGTTAAAGTCGGTTATCCGGTCGGGGGCCCGCAGCAGCGAGGTTCGGAGCGCCTGGGTGCGGTTGCGTCCCGAAAACACAAAGCGATCGGCTCCCGCATCGCCCGTCAGCACGTCGGCTCCGGGGCCGCCGATTAGCACGTCCCGCCCCGGGCCGCCTAGCAGCGTATC
>NZ_DVEA01000189.1:0-7704 GCF_015295965.1 Thermoleptolyngbya sp. M55_K2018_002 | reverse complement strand
CCGGGCTATTCCTCCACGTTTTATACCGACCAGCCGATTATTCCCAACGGCAACTTTACCTGGGGCGAGGCAACCAAGAACGCGACGCGCATTCCTGCCACCAAGGCGATCGCCGACAACATCCTGGCCCTGGCGCGGGAGCTGCAACGGGTGCGAAACCAGATTGGCCGCCCCTTCCAGGTCAATTCCTGGTATCGTCCGCCAGATGTCAACTCGGCAGTGGGCGGAGCAACCAACAGCCAGCACCTCTACGGCAAGGCGGTCGATGTGCAGGTGCAGGGCCTGAGCGGTCGCCAGGTGGCGAATGCAGTGATGCTGTCCTGGAATGGCGGCATTGGCATCTACAGCAACATGCCGAACGTGATCCACCTGGATATCGGGCCGAAGCGCACCTGGGGGTTTTAGGGACGCAGCCATCTCCCACCGAGGGCGAGCGTCCCGTCACACGATTGCTCAGGGCTAACGCAGGCGCGTCTCTAGTCCAAAAAGATAAGCTGTAGCAACCTAGACCCCCATTTTGCCGTCGTTGCTTTAGCGCTGTTTCACCGTCTCTTGTGTCAGTCCTGCTCATTTTTAGGATTAGGAGCGAGTCTTTATGCGTCACCTTTGTCGTCCAGGCTGTCGGTGTTCTTTTATTCCCCCGGTGATTGCAGAGCATCTTGCCCGCAAAGGGGTTGACGATGCCCGCGTCAGCTATCAGCAGAGCCGCAAGATGCGAGAAAAGCGGAAAGCGACCGCCGCCGCTGTCAGCATGGCGACCTTTACCGGGGCGGCTCCTGTGGGCAAGAGCGATCGCCTCGTTTACGACTGCGAACAAACCTGGCAGCAGCGGCTCAAGCTGGTGCGCGGCGAGTCTGATCCAGAAACGGGCGATGCCGACGTGACGACTATTCACAACTACGCAGGTGTCGTCCGCGACTATTTCCAAACCGTCATGGGGCGCAACTCGATTGACAACCTGGGCATGGATTTGATCCTGAATGTCCACTTTGGCGTGCGCTATCTCAACGCCTTCTGGGACGGGGACGAAATGACCTTTGGCGATGGCGATGGCAAGATTTTCACCAGCTTCGCCAACTCTCTGGATGTGGTGGCCCACGAGCTAACCCACGGCGTAATTCAGTTCACCGCCAATCTAGAATACAAGGGGCAATCCGGGGCGCTAAACGAACACTTCGCCGATGTGTTTGGCACCGCCATTACGCAATATGCCGAAGGGCAAACCGCCAGCACCGCCGACTGGCTGATTGGCGATGAGATTATGGGGCCGACGCTGTATGGCGAGGCGCTGCGGTCGATGAAGGAGCCAGGAACAGCTTACGACAACGACCTGCTGGGCAAAGATCCACAGCCTGGGCACATGCGCGACTATTTCAGCGGCCCCGAAGATAACTTTGGTGTGCATATCAACAGCGGCATTCCCAACAAGGCGTTTTACCTAACCGCGATGGAAATTGGCACCGAGAATGCTGCCTACATTTGGTTTAGTGCGCTGCAAAAGCTTTGGCCCACGGCTCAGTTCGACGATGCAGTGGCAGTGATTGTGACGGCTGCCCGCGAATTGACCCGCGATGGCAAGGTTCCTTTGGGATCAACGCAGGTGGTGCGCTCGGCGTTTAAAGCGGTGGGGCTGCCAGTCGGAGCAAGTCTATAGAGGACGCGAGAGGACGAGGGTTTGGGGATCTGGCTGCATAGCTCCAGGCAGAATGAGACAGATCCCCACTATTCGGCTAGGCGACCTTTTCCTTGGCAGCGGCTTCGGCAGTTGCATCTGGAGTTGCTGCGTCAGGAGTTGGATGCTCCGAAGTCACAGCGGCTTCATCGGCTTCGGCCTGCGGCTCGTCATCCGACTCTGGCAACCCCTTGATGCGGCGGTAGATCTTCTCGTACTCGCGGGCTGAGTGATCCCAGGCAAAATCCTGACGCATAGCCCGCTGCTGGAGCGATCGCCACTGGTCTTTGTACTGGAAGCCTTCCCAGGCGCGGATCATGCAGGTATACAGATCCAGCGGCTCGTAGCGGTCAAAGCAGTAGCCCGTGCCTTCATTTTCTGAGGGGACGTGGTGCTGCACCGTGTCTACTAGGCCACCCGTGCGCCGCACGATGGGAATCGAGCCATAGCGCATGGCAATCATCTGGCTGATACCGCAGGGTTCAAATCGCGACGGCATCAAGAAGGCATCGGTGCCTGCATAGATGCGGCGGGCTAGGGTGTCATTGTGCAGCAGGTACACGGCAACGCGGCCAGGGTGGCGCGAGGCAATATGCCATA
Source organism: Thermoleptolyngbya sp. M55_K2018_002 (assembly GCF_015295965.1). Lineage (NCBI taxonomy): Bacteria > Bacillati > Cyanobacteriota > Cyanophyceae > Oculatellales > Oculatellaceae > Thermoleptolyngbya > Thermoleptolyngbya sp. M55_K2018_002. The sequence goes on along the minus strand of NZ_DVEA01000189.1, from coordinate 5,432 downwards.
GCTCGGTTTCATAATAGCGATCGCCCGTGCCCAGCACCACCACCTGACCGTCCGTATAGGAGATGAACCGATCCAGCATTTGGATCACTAGATCCAGACCCTTCTGTTCCACCAGGCGCGTCACCATGCCCAGCAAAAAGGCCTTGGAATTCACCTCTAGCCCCAGTTCTTCTTGCAGCGCAATTTTGTTTTCGCGGCGGTTTTCCAGGGTATCGGCAGTAAAGTTTTGCGGAATCTGGCGATCGCGCTCCGGGTCAAACAGCCCTTGGTCAATGCCGTTGAGAATCCCCACGAGCTTGCCGCTGATGTAGGACAGCAGCCCTTCTAGCTGTTCGCCATACTCCGGCGTTTTGATTTGCTCGGCATAGGTCGGCGAAACCGTCGTCACCATATCCGCAAACTGCACCGCCGCCGCCATCGTGTTGTGCCCCTGCATATACCACGGGCACCAGGTCATCTGCTCCAAGCGCCAGCGCCACGGCCCCTGATAGGCCAGGTTGTGAATCGTGAAGACGGTCTTGATGTCTTCGGTTTCGTGCATCCACACGGGAATCATGCCCGCGTGCCAGTCGTGGCAGTGAATCACGTCTGGCCGCCAATAGTTCCAGGCAAACTCGGAAGCCGCATTGGCAAACAGCGTGAACCGCCAGTCTTCGTCTTCCCCGTAGTAGATGCGGCGGGGCATAAAGGAGGGATGCCCAAACAGATAAACCGGGACATCGGTTCTGGGCAGCTTGCTTTCAAAAATTTTGAAATTCTGAAACATTGCCGTGCCAGACCAGACGGGCTTTTTGGGAATTTCCATCTTGTCTGGCAAAAAGCCGTAGTAGGGCATAAAGATGCGAACATCGTGCCCCATCTGCCGCAGCACTTTGGGCAGTGCGCCCACCACATCGCCCATGCCGCCTGCTTTTGCCACCGGGGCCGCTTCGGCCGCCACAAACAAAATTCGCATCGTGACCCCCCTGAGTCTCCCGAACGTCTCGATTGTGCGTTCATCCTCTAGCGCAACGCACAACACCTAAACCCTAGCAAGTTTCGGTAACGTTTTCGTAATTATTTTAGGACTGATCCCGTCGGCGGGGAGTTCGCAGGGGGGTAGCTGAGGGACTAATAAACGCGGCGACCATAGTAATTTCCGGGCGGGCTATAGCGACAAACCAGGATATCGTTGCCGCCTGCGGTGGAGAGGGCACAGCCGACATGGGTGGTGTCGCGCCAGATGATTTGGGTATAGTGCCCCACATCGGCCCAGTTGCCAGTCGTGCTGACGTTAGGGAAGGTGCCCGGACGAAAATACCGCTTTTCGTCGCCCCAGCCCGTCACCATGTCGTCGTAGGAAAAGTAGCCCGACGTGCCCATCCACAGATTTTCGCCCTCGCCCGTGCCCTGGCTGTGAACCAATCGACGGCCGCCCTGTGCGGCCAGTTCGTTTGCCCAGCCTTGGGCATTTTGCGCCAGTTGGTTTGACCATTGCAGCGGCGGCAGGTTTAGCTCGGTGCGATAGCGATTGTGAGAAGCCAGCATAGTGTCCACAAAGGCTTCGTCTGAGCGGTCGGCTCTCTGCCGAGGGGCTTCGCGCCATCCCGATGCCCGTCGCCCTAAAGGATGCCATTCCAGAGAAGACTCAGATGGCCCAGATGGCTCAAATGACTCAAATGATGACTCAAACGATTGCTTGGATGATCGCTCAAACCAGGTCAAGGCCTGCTCTGTGGCGATCGCCTGCCGATGGAGCCAGCCCATACCCAGCAGCAGCAACAGCCCGCCCAGCCTAGCGAAACCCGTTCTCAACCCTTTATCCATGATTGCCCCTGGGATTATCTCTGGCTTGTGTTGACAAGGACTGGCGATCGCCCCTCATCACCCGCACAAAAACAGGGCGATCGCGCTAGTTTCCAAGACGCATCGCCAATCTGGTAAGTTCCCGCCAGGGGTTCCCGGAAACCTAGCCCCGCTGAATCGTGGCAAAAATTTCGTCCAACACAGCCTGTGCGCCCTGTTCCTTGAGCCGATGGGCCAGGTCGATGCCAATCTGCTCGGCGGTGTCTGGTGCGCCAGAAACGGTGTCTTTGATCAGGGTTTGCCCGTCGAGGCTGGCGACCAGCCCGGTCAGCGTCAGCGTGTCGCCTTCAATCCCCGTGTGAACCCCGATGGGAACCTGGCAGCCGCCCTCTAGCTCCCGCAAAAAGGCGCGTTCGGCGTAGCAGCGTTGGGCAGTGGGGGGATGCTCCAGCACCTTCAGCACCGCGAGAATTTCGGGGTCTTCGGTGCGGCACTCGATGCCCAGTGCGCCCTGGCCGACCGCGTGCAGCGAGATGTCGCCGGGAATATTTTGGTGAATGCGATCGCCCATGCCCAGCCGCTTTAGCCCCGCCACCGCCAGGATCAGCGCGTCATATTCGCCCGCATCCAGCTTGGCCAGCCGCGTGTTCAGGTTGCCGCGCACGTCTTTGAACGCCAGATGAGGATAGTGATGCCGCAGTTGCGCCAGCCGCCGCAGCGACGACGTGCCAATCACCGCGCCCTCTGGCAGGGTGTCAAGCTGCTTGTCTTGATGCTTCTCATGCACCACCAGCGCATCGGCTGGGTCTTCGCGCTCAGTCACACAGCCCAGCATCAGCCCTTCTGGCAGGCGCGTCGGCAAGTCCTTGAGCGAATGCACGGCAAAGTCGATATCGCCGTTCAGCATCCCCACTTCTAGCTCTTTGGTAAACAGCCCCTTGTCGCCAATCTTGGCCAGCGCCACGTCCAGAATCTTGTCACCTTGGGTACTCATGGTGTGAACCTCAAAGATGTGCCCCGGAAAGGCTTTTTGTAGCTCGGACTGCACCCAGTGGGTTTGCACTAGGGCAAGTTGACTTTTGCGAGAACCGATGCGAATGGTGCGGGGAGGACTGGCGATCATGTGCAAAGAAGTGTGTACAAAAACAGCGGAATGTTAAGCAAGCCTTAGATTTGAGGCGTTTTGAGCCAACTACCAGCTTACCGCAGGGCGGCCCAACTCCTATGCCTACTCCGAGGTTTCCAGCGGGGCGATTCGTGAAGCGATCCCTTCGGGAATCGCCCTTGCCGTCGGGATTGCAGGGGTCACAGCGGTTAAGTCTACCCGCTCAGTGATGGGCAAATAGCCGAGCCACTGCTGCGAAAGTTGAGCAAAGCTCTCTGGGCAGCCGCTGACGCAAAATCGAGCCGTCCGATTGGCAGACAGATTTCGCAGCCCCAGCAGGTCTAGCTCTCGCGCTGCCGCCCGCACCACATGCACCGCCGGATCGACAAACTGCACCGTCGGCGGCAAGAGCGATCGCAGCACGGGTTTCAAATGGGGATAGTGCGTACAGCCAAACACCAGCGTGTCGATTTGCGCCTGAATCAGCGACTCCAGATAGCGCTGGGCCACCTGTCGGGTGTAGGGGTCATGAACCCGGTTTTGCTCAATCAGCGGCACAAACTCTGGACAGCCCACCTGCCAAACGGCGATCGCCTCGTCAATTTCATGAATCGCCCGTCGATAGGCATCGCTAGCCGCCGTAAAGGGCGTAGCAATCACCCCAATTCGCCGCCCCCGCTGCACGGCCGCCCGCGCCCCCGGCAAAATCACGCCCAAAATCGGCATCGGAAACTCAGCCCGCACCACGTCCAGCGCCTTGGCAGAACTGGTGTTGCAGGCTACCACCACCATCTTCACCCGCTGCTGCGTCATCCAGGTCAAGATCTCCCGCACAAATTGCAGCAGTTCCTCCTCCGAGCGGGTTCCATAGGGCAGCCGCGCCGTGTCGCCAAAATACAGCACCGATTCATTCGGAAGCTGGCGCTGGATTTCCCGCAGCACCGTCAGCCCGCCCACGCCGCTGTCAAACACCCCGATGGGGGCCTGGGCATCGCCTGTTTTCAAGAGGACGGATTCGCAAAATGTCCCGTTTGGTTCAGGAGAAAGCGGGTCTGAGGCGCGATTAACCGAGTCTGAGAACGAGGCAGAGTTAGACACAGGCTGCAAACGAAATGTTTAGAAGTTTTGCTGAATATATTGCAGGATACCCTGTGCGATCGCAAATGCCATGCGTTGTTGTCCCTGAGCGCTGCCCAAAAACGCTGCATCCTGCGCTCCAGTTACAAACCCCGTTTCCAGCAATACGGCGGGCATTGAGGTGTTGCGAATCACGTAGAATCGGGCGCTCCGCAAGCCGCGATCGTTCAAGCCCGTATTGCGAACCATGCTGTCGTGAATCACGCGGCCCAGCCGTGCCCCCGCTTCCGAGGCGTAGTAGGTTTCAATGCCGTTGACATCGGGGCGATCCATGCTGATGGCGTTGGCGTGAATACTGACGAAAATATTTGCCCGCGCCCGTTCAGCAATTTGCACGCGCGGCTCTAGGTCAATTTCTCGATCGTCTGTCCGAGTCATGACGACCTGTACGCCCTGCTGTTCTAGCAAGCGAGCCACCTGGGTTGTAATGGACAAGACAATATCTTTCTCGCGTATCCCGCCAATGCCCACTGCGCCCGGATCTCGACCGCCGTGTCCCGCATCTAGCACGACCACGACGCGGCCGGTGGGGACACGGGGCAGCGTAGTAGTGGGGGGTGTCACGATTGGGGGCGGGGTGGTGGGCGTGGGCGTGGTGGGAGGCTGGGCAGCGCCGCGCAGTTCCAGGGCCAAGAGGCGATCGCTCGGCTGGATCACATCCCGAATCACCACGCCAGCAGCAGGCTGCACCAAAATCGCCACGGTTCGCTCATCTTCTTGCAGCAGACGCACCTGCTGAATGGTGCTGTTGGCGGTGATTTGTGGGCCAATGACCCGTTCCGCCAGTCGGGCATCAGGAATCGTAATTCGATAGAAAATTCGCCCCCGATCCCAATCGCTGGTGTAGGTAATTGGCTGATCCGCCCGGATGAGCAACTGCTGACCATTACTCGACAACTCCACCGATTGCACTGTCGAAAGACCGCTGACGGGCGGCTGACCAGGGCGCGGCGGCGGGCTGGGCGAGGTGGGAGGGGTGATAGGCGGAGTTGTAGGGGGGAGCGGGGTCGGCGCAGGCTGGGACGGACGGGTCGCCACCACACCGCTGTTGGCATTTAGGCTGGGCAGCAGCACAATCCCCCCAAAATCACTGACGCTGGCCTGCCAGCCACGACGGTTGCGGTCGTTTCGGCTACCCGACAAGCGCAGCGATAGCCGCACAACGCCATTCCGCTGGGGTTCCAGCCGCAGCCGCTCCACCCCGCGATGGTTGGGCCGCAAATCGCGATTGGTCAACTGGGGCGAAACCTGGGCATTGGCAATGTCGAACTGCACATCTCGCGGATCGCTGTTGCGGCGCAGCGTCAGGCGAGGCGCACCGCCGCTGGTGCGGATGAAAAAGCCGTCCTGGGTAATCTGCACCTCGTCGATCTGGGCGGGGCCCGTTGCTGGGGGCGCAGGCGCG
>NZ_DVEA01000227.1:0-7722 GCF_015295965.1 Thermoleptolyngbya sp. M55_K2018_002 | reverse complement strand
CTTTTCAACTGACCGTTCAAAGACTGTCTTTTCTTTTTGTTTCTAAGGATAAATCGTTTAATAAACCCTTCGGAACCTTTGAAAATACATCCCTTGGAAAAAATACACAGATAATTTTAAGAGGCTAAATGTGATGCTAAGCCACCATACAGAGAGCGACGCAGTGTTTACTCCAGAGCAGGTGCTAGAAAATCGCGGCCGTGTGGCCATTTTTATCGACGGGTCTAACCTGTTTTATGCCGCGCTGCAACTCGGCATTGAAATTGACTACACTAAGCTGCTCTGCCGCCTCACGGCTGGCTCTCGGCTGCTGCGGTCGTTCTTCTACACTGGCGTAGACCGCACCAACGAAAAGCAGCAGGGCTTTTTACTGTGGATGCGGCGCAATGGCTATCGCGTGATTTCTAAAGACCTGGTGCAACTGCCGGATGGTTCCAAAAAAGCCAATTTGGACGTGGAAATTGCCGTAGATATGATGGCGCTGGTGGGGGCCTATGATACGGCGGTGCTGGTGAGCGGGGATGGCGACCTGGCCTATGCCGTGGATGCGGTGAGCTATCGGGGCGTGCGGGTGGAGGTGGTCAGCCTGCGCTCAATGACCAGCGACAGCCTGATTAACGTGGCCGATCGCTACATCGACCTGGATTCTATTAAAGAAGACATCCAGAAAACGCCCCGACACAACTACACCTATCGTCCGCTGTCGGGTATTGGGCTGTCGGATGAGCAAGAGTCAGAATAGCAAGAGTCAGAATAGCAAGAGTCAAAATAGCAAGAGTCAGAATAGACGCTTGAATGCAGCTAGGGGTTTGTCAGCAACCCTGGCGGATGGTGGGGATTGAACCAGCGGATCGCGCAAAATCTGTCTACCCGCAGGAGCAACAGCGGCCGTCCGTCGTCTAAGGTAGAGGCTGGGCCAGATTCAGAACCCTGAAGCGGTACTCCTGGCTGGGCGATCGCCCCTGATGCTTCGAGTTGGGTAAAGATTGGGTGACTTTGATGCCTCGTTTTATCTCTATCTGGGCTTTGCTGACCGCAGGGTTGATGGTCGGGTTGACGGCTTGCCAGCCTAGAAACCGTGCCTCGGAGCGGCTGGCGCGGGATAGCGCTGCGGTTCAGCAAATTGATACCAACCTGACCTTCAACAACATTACGCTGGATCAGGCAGATGAACAGGGCAAAACGGTCTGGCGCATTACGGCTAAGCAGGCGACCTATAGCGAAGATAAGCAAATCGCCAGATTGACCCTGCCCGAAGGCGAACTCTATCAAGATGGAAAAGCGGCCTATCAGGTAAAGGCGCAGTCGGGTGAAATTCTGCAAAATGGCGAGAAGATTTTCCTGCGGGGCGACATCGAGGCAGTTGACCTAGAAAGCAAGGCGGTGCTGAAGGCGCAGGAACTGGAGTGGATTCCGAATCGCAGCCTGTTGATTCTTCGCAAAGACCTGACAGGAACCCACCCGCAGATTCAGATCGCCGCAGACCAGGCGCAAATTTTCAACAAAGAACGCCGCATGGAGCTGAGCGGGCAGGTTACTGCGACGACGACTGATCCCGTGCTGCAACTGAAGGCGGAGCGGCTCGTGTGGCTGATGCAGCGAGAACAGGTGGTGAGCGATCGCCCACTGCAAGTGACCCGGTTCTTGAACCAGCAGGTGAGCGATGTGGCCCAGGGAAACCAGGGCAATCTGAACCTGCAAACCAACGTGCTGACCCTAACCAACAGCGCCCGCATTGTCACCAGCGACCCGCCGCTGCAAATTAGCAGCAATTCTCTGGTGTGGAATGTGCCACAGGAAGTGCTGAATACCGACCAGCCTGTGACGGTGATTCAGCGGCAGGAGCAAGTGACCCTGGCCGCAAATGCCGGACGGTTTAACCTGGGCCCGCAAACGGCAACGCTCACGGGAAACGTCCGCGCCGTGGGGCAGCGCAACCAGGCGCAACTCAATGCCAACCGACTGGACTGGAATATCCGCAGCCGCGAGGTTGTTGCCGAGGGGGATGTGGACTATCGCCAGACCGATCCACCCGTCACCATGCGGGGCCCCCGTGCTGTCGGCAAGCTAGAGCGGCAGACCGTGACTGTTAGTGGCGGGCGCGTAGTGACAGAGATTATTCCTGAAGGGCTTTGAGGTGGGGGGAAGGCGGGAAGAAAGAAGAACGAAGAGCGAAGAACGCAACTTCTTCTTTTGATACTCGGCCTACAGCTAATACGCTGCCTACAGCGGTACGTTTCGTGCCGGATCGCCCAACTGCTGTTGATAGATGGGCAGGCGATCGCTCGGCTGAATTTCTGCGGGAACGGGGGTTGCTTCTCCCCACTGGCTGACGAGGGCTTGCAAGAGACGGTCTTGCTCGGCGCGGACGCTGCCCAGGTCGGCTGTGCCAATGTCGATAATGGCGAACCACACTATGCCGCGATCGCGCGTCGGCAGGGCCCCCGCCAGCGAACTGACCCGATCGAGCGTGCCCGTTTTCACTGGCGTGCCGGCCGTAATGCGGCGATCGCCCAGGGTTCCCCGTTCGCGCCCGACGACGGGAAACAGGTCAGATACGCTGAGTCCCTCCGCCTGGAGCGATCGCTGGGTTGCCGTTAGCATTGCCACCACGGCGCGGGGAGAAATCTGGTTTTCTTCGCCCAGCCCAGAGCCGTTGATCAGCCGGACTTCTTCAGCGGGTATGTTTGCCGCCGCTGCTGCCGTTCGAGCCACTGCCGAGCCACCGCCAAGCTGTTGCGCCACTGAGTCGGCAATGAAGTTGTTGCTGAAAATATTCATTGCCTTCAATACCTGCACCAGGCTGAGGGAGCGGCGTTGCAGCACGGGCGTAAAGGCAGGCGGCCGGGCCAGGCTAACCACCTCACCAGCGATCGCCACGCGGGGCTGGGGCGTACCGGGCGGAAGCTGGGTGTATTGGGTCTGCGCTTCGCCTGTCCACAGGTCAGCGTTGATCCCCTGCCGCAGGAGCGCCCCGGACGTTTGGGGATCGCCTTTGAAGTTCATGGCAAAGTTGCCCGCGATCACCAGATTGCCCTCCACCCGCCGGATGCCCCGCTGTTCTAAGGCATTCCCCAGGGCGATCGCCTCTTCCCAGACAAACAGCGGATCGCCGCCGCCCTGAATCACCAGATCGCCGCGCACCACGCCATTGTCGATGGGCCCCGTCACGCCCACGGTGGTATTGAACGTATGCGACGTACCCCAGGTTTTAAGCGCTGCCAGCGTGGTCGGAATTTTGGTCAGCGAGGCCGCTGGAATCGGCTCCAGACCTTTGTGTTCACTCAGAATTTGGCTGCCCGACTGCACCCATATCCCCTGAGCGCTGGCGGGCATTCCCATTGCCTCCAGGGCCAGCAGGTGTTGACGAAGGGCGGCGATCGCCGTCGGATCTTGCACAAGCCGCGGCTGCACCAGCGCCTCCAGCCAACTGCCATCTTTCCAGCCCGCCCAATCTACCACCCGCAGGGGTTCAGCGGAGTTTTGCTCTGCTGCCCGCACCTCAGCGGAAAATAGCCCCATACTCAAGCAGCAAACCAGGGCCGCCGCCCCTCTAGCGCTACGTTGCATAGTCCGTCGGTCAGGTTGCAGGTGACCTAACAGGTGAACTAATAAGTGACCTAACCCGTGACGTTGCCGATGTTGTAGACCCTCTCGCAAAATGCTGACTCGCACAGCCGACTCCCGTAAATTGCACGTAAATTGCAGTTGAATTGCAGTTGTGAATGGCCCCTGAATGACCGTCTGAACGGCACTCCTTAGTATCTTAAGCAATCAGCAGCAATCAGCATCGGAGCGTTACGGGGCGTTATTGGATTCATTATGATTCAGGCCTTTAGGAAGGGACTCAGGAACCCATTTGGCGATTTTAGGCAGGTGTTGTAACGTGAGTGAAGCCGGGCCTGCGCCAAATCAATGATTAGCACTCGGACTGACATTTAGGAACTGATACTTGGGAACTGATACTTGGGAACTGATACTTGGGAACTGAACTCATGAACCCCGACGAAATTTTGCAAGGGCTACAAAAAGGCTTTCGCGTTACTTTGGGAGCCGCCAGCACGCTGGCCGAAACGATTCAAGACAGCCAGCGGCGCGAAGAAACCCTGGCGCGGCTGCGGACTGACCCCAGCGGGCTGGCCGACGATCTGGCCGCCAAAGGCGAAGTGACGGAGCAAGAGGCCCGCGCTTTTTTGGATAACCTGATGGCGCAGCGTCCAGCAGGGGCTTCCTGGAGTGGCCCATCTGGCTCCTCCAGCGGCCCAACCGCCTCGACTGGCGGTGTGCCCGTTGCCCCACCTGATATTCAGGCAGACTTGAAAGACCTGACAGAGCAAATTTCTGCGATGCGGGCGGAGCTAGAGCGGCTTCGTCAGCAAGGCAGTTAGTCTGCGTCTCCACAGAATAATCGCAAAGTAGTCCTGAGGACTATCCTCAAGACTTTTCTTAGGACAAGTCATTGCCAAGATTCGCTGGGAGACTTCGTAAAAAAGTTTGCGGCATAGCGTCTAGAAATACCGCTATGTTCTCAGGACTGTCCTGCAAACAATCTTGCCATTGAGCTTCCCAGGAAAATTTTTAGAAAAGCGCTCCGAAACGATTTCAGGAAAGCCCTGTTGTTTTAAGGACTTTCCTGAGAACCAGCTTGAGAACTGGATTGTGGGAAACCTTTCAGCAGGCATTTACTAATTTTCTGTATAGTCCTGAGGACAGTTTTCAGGACTTTTCTGAGGACAGAGTTGCGGCAAAGCCTATGAGGAAAATCCTGAGGAAAGTCTTTAGGAAAGTTTTCATGAAAGTCCTAAAAGTCCTCAGGACTGTCCTCAGGACATGCTATAGTTTTAACTGACAGCAGGATCTACGCAGTTGGGCGGTCTCTTGCAGGCGCAGCCCGCAAGAAATCCTCCAAAACGCAGAAACTGATCGCAAGTGCGTAAGTCCTGTGACACAAAAGGCTAAAGGGTTCAGGAAGACTAGCCCCCACTGGTGGGTCGAGCTTCCGCTGGCGGACAAATGCCAGAGCAACTGATAGCCCATCACCTTGGTCAAACCTCAGCCCAAAGCTGTGCCAAAAACTAAGGTGATGCCAGTGCGAACACCAACATCACCTAAGAAAAAGAAAGAACGAACAATCGAAAAAGTCGAGTGTATCGAATATGCGAAGTCTAGCCAGCCTGACCGCTGGCTTTTTTATTTTACAGGCTTCTACGTATGACGCAAAGGGGCCTGATGACTTTCATATTAGCTGTCACATGGCATATTAGCTGTTATGTAGCTGTCTAAATTTCTGTCCAATGTCGCTAGCCGTACTCAACTCCGCTCTTTCGAGACTTTCCAGGCGGTTTCTCCACCTGCTCGATATCCCGACTTGGTAAACGTAAATCCGGCTTCTGAAAAGCGATCGCCATAGTACTGCATTTCCGAGATTGACAAATCCAGTAGATCGGCGATTTCGGAGGTTCGCATCAGCCAGCCGTTTCGCGCTGCGTCTTCCAGCTTTTGGTAATAGGCGAGGGGGTCTTGGGGAGGTTGGAGGCGGTTGGCAAACTGAGCGGCGATCGCCGACACTAAATTAATCACATCAGGCTGTATATTGGACAGTCCTGAGGAATCTCCAGAAGACGAGGTTTGTGCAGGCTGAATGCCTCGGCTTTCCAGAAATTCGGGCATCGTGCCGCCAGATTTGATGAACTGGTGCAAGTCGTCGAGCAGGCGCAACTGTTCTGCATTGACAAAGGACTTGTTGCCGACCTTTTGAGGGTCAATGCCCAGATCGTTCAGCCGTTTATAGACAGCGCTTTTGACCAGTCCATATCGCTGCATCAGTTGATTGACCGGGATTCGGTCGATTTCGCCGCCGTTCATCTGCGTTCCTCTGGACAGTCCTGAAGACTATCCTCTCAGTATCGCGTATGATTCCGTCCTGTGAAAAGTCCTAAAGAAAGTCTGCTATGGCAAAGGACAGAGGAACAGGGCCGGGAGCAAAAGGCGAAATAATCAGCGTAATTCAGGTAAGGCAAGGATTCCATAGGTCTAGAATCTGATCCTGAAGTCGTGCGTGAAGCGGGCCAAAGCTATGCCAAACTTTGTCCACTAACTTGTCCACTAGACAGTCCTGAGGAATGTAATTTGGTGGTGCATCTCTGTCCTCAGGACTATCCTGAAGACTGTTCTGAATTGGACAAATGGATTCCCGAAAAGCTTCCCGATTTGTTCCTGGCTAGCGCGTCAGCAGCACAAACACCGTCTGCATCAGCCCCACAACCACACCCAAAATGCCGCCCAGGTTCACGATGCCCTGGAGTTCACTTTTCACAATGCCCTGGATGGCGGCTTCCAGGTTTTGCGGTGAGGTCGCTTTGACGCGATCCATAATGACCTGCTCCAGGTTCAAGATGGGAATCGCCTGTTTTACGATCGCCTCTAGATCCCGCTCCAGATAGCGTTCCAAGACCAGGGCCAGTTCCTTGCTGACAGGCTCCAGCGAACTGTTCACCGCTTCCGAGGCCCGCAGTCGGTTCACCAGCAATCCCGCCACCTTGTCCCAATCGACCGAATTGCTCAGCCCCATCAGCAACTCTTCGCCCTGGGTTTGCAAATAGTGGCGAAAGTTGTCGCGCAGCGTCCGGCGCAATTGTCGCACTGTAGACACGGGCAGGTTTTGCAGCGACAGATTTTGCAGCACTTCCCGCAGCCGATCCTGAATATTTAGCGTGCGGATCAGTTCCTTGATTACGGCGTTGCTGGCATCGGGTTCGTCCAGACAGTGGGTTCGCAGCCGCACTAGCGCATTTCGCACGCCAAATAGGTTTGCCACGACCCAGTAGGTGCCGCTGGTTTTTGACCGAAAGCTTTCGTCTATGACCTGAATGTTGCGATCGGTGAGGAAGTCGATCGCGCCCTGACGCAGCACGTCTGGAGGCAGCACTGCATCCAGCATCCATTTGGAAAGTTGCTCGGCCTGCGACTGAGAAAACTGAAACTCCAGCAATACTTGGTCAAACAACTGATTGAGCTGGGCTTCTAGAAAATCTTCGCGCCGTGCTAGCACCTTGATTGTGCGGGGCAACGACTGTCCTACCAGATCGTGCAGAATGTTGGAGACAATTTTGACCGTGCGCTGCTCGTTGCCCTGCTGAATCTGGGTCAGGGTGAGCGAGAGGAGCCACTGAATTGCCGCCTGCACGCGCTCCGGCTGCAAGAGCCGTCGGGCAATGTTTTGCAGTTCTTCTGGGGTCAGCAGCGATCCGAGAATGGCGTTAGAAATACGCTGGGCTAGTCGCTCTTGGTTTGCTGGAATTAGCCCCGGTGTGAAAGGCAGTCGCCGTCCGCCGAGGTAAATCGGCTTATAGGGGCGAAAGAGCATTTTGATGGCGATGTCATTGGTGAAATAGCCAATGATGCCGCCAAGAATGGGTGGTGCAATGAGGATGACGAGAGACTGGAGGTTCAACGGATGCGGCGTGGCAGGATGAGGATTGGTCTGCCCATTTCGACCATACCGCTTTCTAGGGATCAGGTGCCAGGTTTTGAGAGGCAGCGGGCGAGGGCTGGGTTCCAAGCCCTTGAATTTATGGCCTATGTTGCTTAGAGGATGTCTGAAAAGTCCTACTGTTTGTAGCAAAGCGTGCAAGATCTCCCTAAATCCCCCTTAAAAAGGGGGACTTTAAGGCGGTTTCCCCCCTTGTTAAGGGGGGCTAGGGGGGATCTCTGAGTGCTTAA